>JAUXBV010000147.1 GCA_030619215.1 Fibrobacterota bacterium
CCACATAACAGTAATACCTGTTTTAGTAACATTTTGTAAATACGGGCCTTTTATTATTTCCAATGCTTCACAGATGTTATAATGAAATACAATTAAGAATCCCAGGCATAATAAAGCCATGTTTTTTGAATTCTTCATTTCTCCTCCATCTTACCGTGATTCTGACCTTAAAACTTAAGGTAAATAATAACACTCTATGCTATTATACTGGTTCACAATGAGTTTGCGAATTTTTTTCTCAAACTCCTTTGATGAACCAGTTATACTAAAGTATAACATAACAAAAAACAATCAAAAACACATCTCCCAGGTAAATTTATCGCTTAATAAATTAAGCGCGATTCTTTACTATTTGCAAGTTGTTACCTGGCAATGTTAAGCTTATAATTTTTTGTCAAGCTGCCATTCTCAAGCTTCACTATATACATTTTAGATGGGAGGACAGCACGGCTGAACGCTACTCTTTCCGGCCCCATACCGCTCTTTGAAATAACCTTAGCGCCCTTTAAATCGTATAAGGCCAAAGAATATTCCCCATGGTATTTAATATTAAACCTGATACTCTTTGATGAGGACAAATCAACTTTCAGCAAAGAAGTGCTTTCTTCTTTCAAATCGGGTACAGAGATTTCTGTATTTGCATCAATTGTAAATTGATCTACCTGTGTCCCATCCTGATTATTAACGGTTATAACCAATTTGTCGTTTGATACATCTACCCTTGTTACTGTGGTAGTACTATTATTTACCTCATAATAATCATGGCTGGCATTAGGTGTTCTTATAGCAAAACTGTGTGTATGGCCGACAAGTGTCAGGTCTATGCCTGCGTAGTTAAAAATTGGTTGCACTAAATCCCGCAAATGCCTTGTACCATGGTCCGCACTTGTACTTGCAACGGGAAAATGTATCAATGCGATTTGCCATAAAGAATTCTTGAATTCATCACTTTCCGTTTCAACATCTTTCAGCCAGTTCGCCTGTTCAATACGGTACGGGTCAAAATTTATGAGGCCGGCGTAAACGCTGTGGTCATCCTCTTTATCCTCACCCGCATCGAGTATTATAAACCACGCCTTGCCATGGGTAAATGCATAATAAAACTTACCGGTAATATCTTCGCCGGAAAAATATTGCGGAAGGTACCTGGCATAGTTTCCTCTTTTGTCATGGTTACCCATTACATAGACAAAAGGACGTTCTTTGGCAAATTTATCAACACTCGGATCAAGCCATGTCCAGATTTGATCAGCGCTGGAAATCGCATCAACCATGTCGCCGGTATATCCGACAAAGTCAACACCGTTCCAGTCTACATTATTCAGCATCAGGGTAAGCTTAGAACTGTTTTGGTGAATATCGGATATTACCACAAACGAAAAAGACTCTTTCTCCCTGTCAAAGGTGGTAAAGCTGTAGGTGCCGCTTGTCGCAGTCTCGCCGAAGGTTACGGAATAGGGCTGAAAGCTAGTTATCTCCCTTGAAACGACCTTATAATAATACACTTTCCCTTTCTCCAATCCTGTTATGCGTATATTATTTATAGTTGTATATGCATCAAACAGTCCATTTCGGGAAGCTCTGACAACAGTGCCCAGGTTGCTTGTCTCCCCATATTCAACATGGGAAAAGCAATTCTTGTCTGTGTGCCATATAACCCTTACTGAATTCTCTGACATATTCTGGATATAGGGCCCATGGGTAACCTGGGTGGCGCTTATAAAAGAAACAAGGAATAAAACGGCAACAACAGAATAACGACATATCACTATCATAAAGGTTCCCTCCTGTACTAAAAGGTTATATATTTAAAAAACACCGTATCCGGATCAGCAAACCATGCATTCCCAGCCTCGGAAAAGGAAAACCATGCATACGTTGTGTCCTGCCCATGTACTGCTGAAACAAGAAAATTCGGATATATGATATCATCAGGGTTACCCTGCTTGAATGGATTACCTGTGAAAAGAAACTCTCCATTACCGTCCGTGGTACCCAAAAGCACAGCAGGCGTATCAACTGTGTTTGTGCTCCATTGTACTCCGTAAAGATTTAACATAACACCGGTTATAGGGCTTCCCGCTGAATTTGTTACTACAATCCCGGTTTTTTCCGGAAATGCATAATAAATGATTCTCGGTTCTATACTGAAGCGGTTCGCGTAATAATTCATGATATTGACACTGTATTTAGACCAGACAGAGGTGCTTGTACTGTTCATTATTGAAACCGACCCCTCATACGCTTCATGATTAATCGGATTTTTGTCAGCATCCACTTTAAATTTGTAAAGAGACGTACACCCGCGTGACAACCCGAATTCCCACAAAACAGAGGGTAGTGCATCATTACCGAACATCCCGTCACCGGTTTCCGGTGAACTGTTATGGCAGATAACTCTGGTGGCTTTAACCCAGTTCCCGAATGTCCCCTCGCCATAACCATCATATATCAGGCGAAACCCAATTCCTTTGGGCGGCTCAACATTCTCATCATCAACTGCGCCGCTAATCTGGTATACCGAATCTACATAATAATCAATTGTCCCATTCAAACCAACAGGATTATTGAATATGTCATTGATCATCTTAATATGATTGACAATGAGAACCTTTATTGCATTGAGTCCGCCGTAATATTGTGCTGTTTGTGCAGTAACGCCAATAATGAGAGGAAATTTCCAGACAGGTTTTAACGTGTCAGCAACAATCTCAAAATAGGTTACAAGAGAGAAATCCTTTCCTTCATACCACTGTGGCTGTTGCCCCACTTCATATTTTTTCGGGATTATTGAAAAAGCTTTGTCAAGCCTGTGGGAGTAAAAGCTGTAAATATTACTTGCTTCATTTACCTGTGTGGCAAATGCTGCGTCTTCGATGAATGCAGTATTATCATTGAGAGGATTCTCAATGTTAACCGGAAGGTAGTTTACAATTCTTTCATAAATAAAAGTGATATCATATTGACCCTGTGAAACCCCGCCAAAATTATAAAAACCATCCGAGTCAATACCCGAGTTTTTGTTTATACCGGGAATCACTGCAAATGCCGAGCTGTAATCCATTCCTGTTTTTAACAGCAAACGGCCTTTTACATCCACAACAGGCTTTAAAACAAGCGCATCGTCCAGAATAAGATTATCAGTTATTTTTTCCACCTTTGACAAAACCGCACCGGTTGAATTTGCAGAGTCATAAGAGCAGATAACATACTTTCCATTGGGAACATCCTGAAATGTGCATATTCCGTTCGAATCACTTACGGCACCCCTTGCTACTACAATACTGTCTCCGGTTTCAGTAATTATAACGCCCGTTAATGAAGCACTCTTACCGGTAACAGGATTTGAATTCTCATCCAGAACCGCTATTTCCACATTCCCGTTAGGCATATCCGAGCCGCCTGCAATAGGGTCTATAGCGCAAGAAAGAAAAGATATCCCTATACATAACAGGCAGTAAAGTACCAGTAACTTTTTATTCATTCCCTCCCTCCTCCTTATTTGAACGTTTTCTCAAGTTCATAACGTCCTTTGACAAAGGGAATGCCTGAAAATTGAATTGATATACCCTGTTTTTAATATTTTCATCGAGAGATTCAGACAGTATGCTCCTGCGAATTTCGTCCAGCTTCTCAGTAACCTCTTTAAACTTCTCTTTGCTCATTAATACAGTTACCCCTGAAATATGCCTCTCTTCTATGGGCAGCTTCTCCATTGCCTCTTCAGCCAAATGGATATAGTCTCTCCGTGTTTTCCTGGTAACGACAGGAGGCACATCTTTGGCTGTAACCGCTTCATGGGGCTGTGTATACGAACCATCTTCCCTTTTTAACAGCATTCCTATTTCAACAAGCGCATCAACCGCCTTTCTTGCTTTCTCCGGCTGTATCGGCGGTGTTACCATTGAAGCCAGCTTTGTATAGTTACCATTCCAGTTGCCATAAACCGCCAGCTCACGAATTACCGGGTAATACCACTTATCGTAATAAGCATACTGTTTTTTCTTTACTGTGTAGAATTCGGTATTCTTCCTGATACGGTCAAGCTTCCTGAAATAGAGCTCCCGCTCTTCAACGGTTACAGCCTGATTATACATAACAAGATTGTGAAAATAGGTGGCCCTTCTGCCGCGAATGCCCAGACCCTTCAGAATCTTCTTCAGTGAGTTTTCAGTAAGCTGCCTTTTGCCATCTATAATATGTGAGCAGAAGCTTGATGATGAAAAGCCAGCTCTTTTCGCAAAATACCTATGCGAAAAAATGCTCTTTAGCCGCTTCTGTTCCTTGAAATAATCCCTCAGAAAGAAGCGGTAATTGTCATATTCATAAATTTTTTCAACAATCAGGTTCTGCATTATTTTTTCTCCGGATATCACCTCTTAATAATATAAGCGAAAATGCAAAGGATTTCCATAATAATAGAGAAAAGGCGTTCTCTTTTGAGAACACTATAATTTCGTATATCTATTTAAATATCAATGTATTATAGTATTAATTAAATTTATATATTACTATTTTCTGCTATATCCGAGAACTAATTAATAGCCATAAATAGAGGAAATTCTTTTACAATTCGAAAAAATCCAGCATTATTTTATTAAATTCTCTGTAAAGCTGAGTTGAGTTGGGGAGCTATGGTAATAGCGCCATCAACTCAAACGAAACTTATACCCTTTGGGTATAATGTTGTATATCTCTATGAAGATATTATATAGATGATAAAATCTGCAACTTAACCCGATTAATTCATAATAATTATTTGAGACAATATTGCACTTCGAGGGAATAAAAAAATCCCCACCCGCTCTTACTTTCTCACATCACCAGGGGAGGATGGGAGGCAAGGTTAGGGTGAGGATTTGAGGATGGGTGAAGGAAACAAACGCAATTTTATTAAATTATATTGCGTTTTCCAACAATAATATATAACATTTTTGCGAAATGCGCTGATTTTTTTTACTTTTTTTCATTTTTAATTTTTTTATTGTAGTGCATCTCAACTTACCCCAAATTTTATGGCAGTTTTGCAGGAAAAGAACGATTATTTCGCTGAAAAAGTGTTATATTCTCATAAATTATTCTTAAATTAACAAATGCCAATATACCTGCTTTTTAAAAAAAACGGAGAAGCTCAATTTTACTGCTCCTCCGTATAGTCAACAATATTCCGTATTGTATTAAGACAATATTAAGACAATTCTAACCCGGCAGAGCTGTTTTAATCCTACGAACAGTGGGGCTTTAGTCCTTTCAAACGACTGGTAGCTAATTTTATTAGCACCAGGAGTTGTACTTTAGTAAACCTTTTTTGTTTTACAGTAGGATAAAATTCTCTAAGCCTGAATTATCTACTTACAACAAACCGTTTAACAATAGCCTTATCACCTATTTTTATCTTGTAAATATAGGCTCCGTTTGCAAACGATTTTGCTTTATTACACCGGATAACAGGCTTTGAAGCCCTGAACTCATTATAAACAAGCCTGCGCCCCTGTATATCATATACCGCAACCGAAACAGGTTTCCTCTCGACATTACAGATAACCAACCCATCCCTGTTTAATACAATTACATTCTTTCCGATATTCATACCGGATAGTATCGAGGATGTCACAATCACTTCAAGTTTGCATATTACCCTGATTGGGGATTCCGTGTTTCCTGCGTTATGAAAAATGAGAAGCGTATCCAGGTACATTCCCGCAGTTAAATTGGTAGCGTCAAAGGTCACCTTCACATCCAGGCTGGATGCGGAATCAACCGTACCCTGAATCGGAGATACCCGCAGCCAGTGGGCTTTTGCGGTACGCAACGTATCTATAGTCGTTATCGAGAAATCAAGCGTACCTTTACCATTATTTGAAAGCTTGAGCGTGTCGTCTTTCACTTCCACACTGTCTTTATTCATCTTGACACTGAAGGAATCCGGGTCTATAGAAATTAATTTTCCCAACTGAATAGAGAACACGCCTGAGTTAACAGAAGGGTCATCGTCAATATCGGACAGGGCTATAATGCATTCATCCGATTCTGCAACTGGAACCCTCCAGGGGTACGAATCGGTATTGGGTGTCGAGGATACAATTGGTGTAAAGGTTTGCCCGTTGTCGGTGCTTAGCTGTAATTTGACATTGGGTATATCGCTTGCAAGTGTATGCCATAAAATGTGTACACTGTCATCAGCGTAAATAGTATCGCCGCCCGATGGTGAAATAACTGCCATGCTATAACCGCCGATTGCAAATACCATAGTGTCACACACATCGGTAATAACGACAATATCAAGACCGGAGTTGCTTTCGTCCCACCATTTTGCATCGGGAAGTGAATTATCATTGAACCGGTCATTATATCCTTTATGAAAGAGGTCGTTTTCCAAACCATAGTTTGTATTATTCTCAAGGTCAAACAGGCTGTCAGCCTGTTCCACGGATACCATATAATGTCTGCTTGACGTCATATCCTGATAGCTGTTTGACCCGTTTTCATCAACATGCCAGATCATCAGTCCGGCGTCGGGAATATGCCCGTTTCGTCCTTTTTTTACACGGCTGTCAATAGAGAAAAACTCATTGGAATTTGATGGGTTTTGATATTTAAACGATGTTATAGAGTTTGCAACATGCTTAAACACGGTGCCCGGGGCGGCATTGCTGATATCGGTAATTGTTTCCCAACCGCAAAGCTCCCTGAAATAGGGGTTAAAGGGAACCGGGTTTATGCCCCAGCTGAAACACATGATACAGTAGTTACCCACACCCTTGGAATCCTGTTGCATATCATACAGATCCGGTAAGCGGCAGACCATATGGCCGTTTTCATGGCAGAACGTTCCCAGACTCAGTTTATCCTGCATGGCAGTCATCTGGTACCGGTTGACTGTAACCCCGTTGGCGGTAAAGCCCGATAAAGAGCCTGCGTGCGGCCATAATCCATTTCCCCAGCCTGCCTCCGCAAATCCTGCGTAATACAAGTTGGTTGCGACCACATTACCATTGTCCGTTGTCAAAGTAGAAAAGTCAAACCCCTGATCTTTAAGATGATTCAAAGCTTCCAATACCAGTTCTCTTGCAGTGCCGCTGGCTTCAGGATTATCATAGTATGTTTTAGGGTTTTTAGCCCGGTAATATTCAGCTACATAATTTGTATAATTCAGTTTACCGGCGGAAACATCTTTAAAAAAATCATTAACAGAACCATTATTATCAAAACCGTTATAACCGGGTTTGTTGATATAATCATTTACTTCTGCATAAGGTATAGTCGCAGGCTTATCAGAAAAATCAACGGGCAGGGTTAAACCTTTTATATCACCAATTACATCACGCGCAGAAGGTGCACCATTGCGAATAAGGTTTACCCCCTTTTCATCCGCCTCAAGCTTCCTTAATGCCGCATCTGCTTTGGCTCGACGAGCTTCGGGTTTTAATCTGAGACTCTTTGGAATTTTTAGTGATGAAATAACACGAGGATTTGGAGTGCCTTTATAAACTACATCAGTGGCAAGAAAGTC
>JAUXBV010000369.1 GCA_030619215.1 Fibrobacterota bacterium
TCCAAAACAAATGAAAAAACGCCGTTGTCCGGACCGACAAACAGATAGTTCTCGGTCTCAGCGATAATAGCCTTTCTGCGGCTGCCGACAGTAGGGTCTACCACAACAACAAATATGGTGTTCTTGGAAAAACTTTTATAACATGCCAAAAGCGAAAATGCTGCCGCGCGTATATCGCCCGGAGGTATATGGTGTGATATGTCAACAATTGTCGCATCGGGATTGATGTCCAGAATAACCCCTTTCATGCTTCCCACAAACCAGTCGCTGTTTCCAAAATCGGTTAGAAGTGCGATTATCGACATGTAAATCCGAAACCCTTAATTATTAAAATTAAAACTCCTATAATATAAGAAAGTCATAGTTGACAATTGACCACTGACAATTGATAATTATTCCTTCTTCTCATCTTCTTGAGCTGTTTCTCCTTCAGAAGCTGTTATTAGAAGCTCATTAACCCTCTTTAAATATGCAACGGGGTCTTTAACCAGCCTTCCCTCTGCAATAAGCGCCTGGTCATACAGAAGATTTACCCATTCCTCAAGTTGCTTGTTCTTGGGGTCTTTCTCATAGATATTATTCAGGTTAATGAATATCTTATGGTTTGCATTTATCTCTAATATGCGTTTTGATTCCGGCACGCTCTGCCCCATCGCTTTCATCATCTTTTCCATGTTAGCTCCCATATCGTTCTCATCTGCAACCAGGCAGCAGGGACTGTCTTTTAACCGGGTGGCAATCCTCACATCCTTTACATCCTCTGAGAGGATATTCTTAATACGCTCCGAAAGTTTTTTGAATTTTGATTCTCCCTTTTTCTGCTCCTTTTTCTCCTCTTTTCCCAGCTCTCCAAGGTCAAGGTCTCCCTTGGTCACCGACTTGAGGAGTTTCCCCTCGTAATTATAAATGCTTGGGATAATAAATTCATCAATCGGGTCAATCATATAGAGCACTTCAATCCCCTTTTCCCGGAAAATCTCCAGATGTGGGCTCTTCTCAGCAATGGAGCGGCTCTCGCCGGTGATATAGTAGATATCCTTCTGGTCATCACGCATACGGCTGACATACTGTTTCAGTGATGTAATATCATCCTCCGTGTCTCCTATTGACGATTGAAAACGCGCAAGCTCAAGAAGTTTTTCCTTGTTGTCAGGATCACTGTGCAGCCCCTCTTTCAGAACAGGGCCGAATTCCTTCCAGAATGTCTTGTACTTTTCCGGCTCATTGTTTGCGAGATCCGCAAGATTTGTAAAAATTTTTCCAACCACGGCTTTTTGAATCTTTCTGATAAGGGGATTATCCTGCAGTGTTTCGCGTGATATATTCAAAGGCAGGTCTTCCGAATCAATAACACCCTTTACAAAACGCAGGTACTCGGGAATAAGCTCCTTGCAGTCTTCCATTATAAATACACGCCTGACGTACAGCTTGACGCCATGCTTGCGCTCAAAATTATATATCTCCAGGGGAGAGACCTTTGAAGGAATATAGAGCAGTGCCGCATATTCCATTACCCCTTCGGCATGGCTGTGAATGGTGGCAAGGGGAGCGTCAAAGCCTCCGCATGCCTGCTTGAAAAAATCTTCATACTGCTCCTCTTTTATATCCGATGGCTTTCTCTTCCAGATCGGTTTTGACTCATTGATAATCTCCCCTTTCCCCTTGTCATCAGGCAGGTATATGGGAAACGCAATGAAATCGGAGTATTTTTTTATAAGAGAGCGAATTTTCCAACCCTCCGTATATACCGTCTCATCATCCTTAAGGTACAGGGTAATATCCGTTCCATGGCTCTTTTTGTCCGCCTCTCCAATGGTATATTCGTTCTCCCCTTTTGATTCCCAGGATATGGCAGGATCATCCGTTCCTGCCCTCCTGGTAACAATCTTAACACTTGAAGCCACCATGAAAACAGAATAGAAGCCAACACCGAATTGACCGATAAGATTGGAATCGGCTTTCATCTCACCGGTCAACTTCTCTAAAAACGCCTTTGAGCCGCTTCGCGCAATGGTGCCGATATTATCTATCAGCTCCTGCATGCTCATACCTATTCCGTTATCAGAAACGGTCAGTATTTTTGATTTTTTATTCAAGGTAATATTAACCTTTAACTCAACATCCCTCTCAATAATGTCAGGTTTTGTCAGCGATTCAAAACGAATCTTATCAAGTGCATCAGAGGCATTTGAAACAAGCTCCCGCAGGAAAATCTCCTTGTGGGTGTATAACGAGTGTATCACCAGGTGAAGCAACTGTTTCGCTTCTGTCTGAAATTCATGTTTCTCATTTTGCGCTGTTTTCTCTTTTTTATCAGCCATAGGAAACGCTCCTTTGTTATTACTTAAAAAACCTTATAAGAAATTATTGTGGCTTAATTAATATCTAAAAACCGATATAAAATAATTTTTTTCAACAATGAAGAAAAATAGTTAAAAAGTTAAAGTCGGGCACCGATACTACCGAAAATACCTAGAGGAGATACTATCTTCTCAAGGTAAGGTAAAATGACACCAACCGCTTCTATATCAAATGCTTATTCAAGTAATTCCCTAAATTACAACCTTACAGGCTCCTCATGCATAAATAAAGGTGTTTCACCAAATGCTCACACCTGCTCGCCGGATACTCCTGCTGCCGACGGCAACAAAGAGCTTACCGAAGAAGAGAAGCAACAGGTCAAAGAGTTACAGTCAAGGGACCGGGAAGTGAGAGCCCATGAAATGGCTCATGTTGCCACCGGCGGGCAGTATGTAAGGGGCGGTGCAAACTTTGAATACCAGACAGGCCCTGACGGCAAGCGCTACGCTGTCGGTGGAGAGGTCTCCATCGACACCTCGGAGGTCAGTAATAATCCCGAGGCAACAATAAGAAAAATGCAGGTGGTAAAAAGAGCCGCTTTAGCACCGGCAAAACCCTCCCCGCAGGATAGGTCTGTTGCGGCACAGGCCACACAGAAAGAGATGAAGGCAAGACAGGAACAACAGGAAGAGGTGTCGGAAGAAAAGAATAAAACCCCCTCAGACAACAATAAAAGTATTGCAAAAACAGTTTCATATACAAAAAACGGCATAACCATTTCGCTCCCCAACCCTTCAACCTCACACAATTTTGATGTGATTGCCTAGAAAATTATTGACATTTTTATTCCTTAATTAGATGATAGTGTGGGATATGGCAACAAATAATCTTTTTGTTGCAGACGGGGTATATTAGATTCTTTGTCTGAATTATCTACGTTTTTTACGTAGATAATTCAGGCTTAGAGAATCTTATCCCCCATTGTGCGGGACTAAAGCCCCACTGTTCGTGGGATTAAAACAGCTCTGCTGGGTTAGTCCTGTAATGAAGTAAAAACGTTAACTCTCATGATAGCGTATGGCTGATAAAAAAATCGGAAAAGTACTCATTGTTGACGACCAGGCAATTTTTCGCGAAATGCTTGAGGTGGAACTTCAGA
Source organism: Fibrobacterota bacterium (assembly GCA_030619215.1). Lineage (GTDB taxonomy): Bacteria > Fibrobacterota > Chitinivibrionia > Chitinivibrionales > JANQEN01 > JAUXBV01. The sequence goes on from JAUXBV010000369.1 coordinate 3,461, forward strand.
AGAACTATGAGGTTTACACGGCGGAGGATGCCCACGCTGCTTTCAACATCCTTAAAAATGTTTGTGTTGATTTGGTCATATCTGACATCCAGATGCCGGGCGTTACAGGTTTTGAAGTTATAAAAAAAGTGAGAAAAGATTATCCAAAAACCAAAACAGCCCTGATAACAGCTTACAATATTAATGACTATATCAGAATGGCAAAGGAAAACGACATCTCAAACATAATCTCAAAATCAACGCCGTTCAATTTCGACGAGTTCTGTGCTATTGTTAAAAACCTTGTAACAGAACGAATCTTTGGCCTTGAGAATTACATGCTCCCGGATTTTAATGTTCTCGGTGAATATACAATCACCAATTCCAATCAGATCAGTGACGTGGAAGAGAATATCATTAATTTAATTTCGAAATTTCATAAGGCTGAACCATTTGTCAACATTCTCCTGGAAGAGCTTATTACCAACGCCGTCTATCATGCTCCTGTAGACGAAAACGGCGAAGAAAAGTACATCAAGCACTCCAATATCGTTCTTGACGAATCAGAAGCCGTGTGTGTCTGTATGGGCAGGGATTCAGAAAAGTATGGCGTGTCTGTTCTGGATACCAGTGGGAAACTGACAAAGCAGCAGGCTCTCTATAAAATCGACCGCCACATCCATGGGGAAGGCCTTCTTGATGAAGACGGCCGGGGCCTACACATGTCGCGTATCTACTCTGATCGCCTTATTCTAAACACCAAAAGGAATATAGCAACAGAAGCGATATTCATGAACTATCTGGATGAAAAGTATAAAGGTTTTAAGCCCCTGTATATAAACGAAATTTGACGTTCTTCTCCTACCAATGTACCAAAAAATTCATTTCAGTGTATACTTTTACCCACCATACCACTTCCTGTATTATTTTGTTTAAAGGTTGAGTTCGCTCTAAAAAGCCATTTTTGTTAAAACTTGACAAAGGGAATGCTTTAATACAGTTCTTTGAAAATTCGGCATAAAAAGTCCTAAGCACTTATGGTAATGGCCTATTGCA
>JAUXBV010000116.1 GCA_030619215.1 Fibrobacterota bacterium
AACTCCCTAATAGTCGTATAAGCAGAAGGATATGTTAATAGCCTTTCTGCTTCTATAATGAGTACTTATAAATTTATTTGTTAGTACGAATTATCTCTCTTTGAAGAGACACAATGTTATCCTATACTTAGGATAAAGAAGAAATTTTTTTAATATTATTATATAATATATTAGCAGGCAACCCCACACACCTGATTTGAGGAACCCTATCGGTTCCTTTTTTTTTAAAATCAGGAAGGATAATGGTAATGAAAATTCTCGTAATAGGCGGAGCCGGCTACATTGGCTCGCATGTTGTCCGCACACTTCTTGACAAGGGCTATGCCGTTACGGTGTTTGACAACCTGTCAGGAGGATGTAAGGAGAACCTCTTTGATGAAGCGGGGTTTGTTGAGGCGGATATACTTAACTTCCCCTACCTGTTTAAAACCATGAAAGATGGTTTTGACGGTATCATACACCTTGCCGCGCTTAAAGCTGCCGGGGAGTCAATGGTGGAGCCGGAGAAATATGCTATTAATAATATTACCGGTACGATTAATATTTTGTGTGCAGCGTGGGAGTTTGGCATAAAACGGATCATATTTTCCTCTTCGGCGGCTATTTACGGCGAGCCGCAATACCAGCCCATAGATGAGGAGCATCCCACCAACCCGGAAAATTTCTATGGATTTACAAAACTGGAAATTGAAAAAATGCTCCAGTGGTTCGACCGCCTCAGAGGGATAAAATTTTCAGCTCTAAGATATTTCAATGCTGCAGGTTATGATCTTAAAGGGCGTGTTCGCGGGCTGGAGAAAAATCCGGAGAACTTGCTTCCCGTTGTTATGGAGGTTGCCTGCGGCATGCGAGAGAAGTTGCTTATCTTTGGTGATGACTATGATACGCGGGACGGAACAGGCCTGCGGGACTACATCCATGTTGAAGACCTTGCAGAGGCGCACGTTTTAGCCCTTGAACACATATATAAGACGGACGAGAGTTTGATCGTAAACCTGGGAAGCGAAAACGGCGTAACGGTAAAGGAGATGGTTGAGAAGGCAAGGAAGATTACCGGCCGAAAGATCCCTGTTGAGGTTGTCGGCCGCCGCGAAGGTGACACCGCTTCCGTGCTAGCATCTTCCGAATATGCGAAAAAGATACTTGGCTGGAAACCAAGGCACAGTGATATTGACACGATGATAGCGAGCTCCTGGGAAGTTTATAAGGATAAAATAAAAGAATAATTATAATCCCGTTGGAATATCAACAAAGACTGTAATTACTTTCAGTTTTTTCTTCACATGCCCGGCAAGAGCTTTAACACCAACGGTTTCCGAAGCATGATGTCCGGCGAAGATGATATTAATAGGCGCATCCTTTGCCAAATGATATAGGTCTTTGTTTTCTCCGGTAATAAAAAGGTCAAGGCCGAGTTTGACGGCCTCGTTTACATGTGAGTGGCTGCAGCTTCCCGATACAACACCAACGGTACGGATTTTTTTGGAGCCGAAGGGCAGTAGTATACACTCCGTATTTAAACCGCTATTCAGCAGTTTTTCAATTGTCGATAAAAAGACAGGTTTTTTAAATACTGCGGTGTAGCTTATATTTTGCCCTTCATATAATGCAAACTCGCCTTTTATGCGGGCGCCGATAAGCTTAATGAGCCCCGCATTGTTTCCAACTGTTTTATGCATATCAAGGGGAAGGTGGCTTGCATATAACGATATGTTGTTTTTGTAAAGGATGTCGAGTCTTTTTTTGTTTGAGCCCGTAAAAGAGGGGTCCTGCTGAGACCAGAAATGGCCGTGATGAACAACTATCATATCAGCATGCTCGGCAACTGCCATTTCAAAGGTTTCTACTCCGGCATCTACAGCAAATAATATCTTTTTTACCTGTTGTGCCCCTTCGAACTGAAGCCCGTTGAAGCTGGAGTCCTTTACATTATGAATCTTGAGACAGCTGTTAAGGAACTGTGTAATTTTCTTTAGTGATTCCATATAAACTCCAATTAAAGTTTTAATAAATGTATTTTGTAGATTATAATGTTAGAATGTCTATAGTAATGATATAAAACTAATTATGATTATTCAGAAACAGAAAAAAAATACCTTCTATGCAGAAAAGATGTTAGTTTATATTAGGAAATAAATGTTAACGGAGCGGATTGATGAATAAAGTATATAGGGCAAACTATTTTTTCGTGCTGATTGTTTTTTCTTTTACTGCTTTTGCCGGGAAAAAAATTACGGTTCCCACAGAGTATAAAAGCATTCAAAGGGCGATAACGGAGGCGGAAAAAGGGGATACCGTATATGTACTCAAGGGAACCTACAGGGAAAATGTTGTAATGTCCAACGGCGTTGTACTTATGGGGGAGAATCCTGACGAGACAATTTTAAGAGGAAACCACAGGGAGCCGGTGGTAAAGGCTGCAAATCACTCTGTGTTGAAGAATTTTACCATAAAACAGGGAGGTATTGGAATATTATCGGAGAACACCAATATGATCATACAGAACAATATTATCAGGGAAAACAGCAAAACCGGTATACAGTGCCTTCTCTCCCTGCCGCATATTCAAAATAACATAATTGCCGACAATGAATGGAGCGGTGTGTTCTGTGAGCTTGTTGCATACGGGATGAGGACAGCAATTGAGCACAATATTATTGTAGATAATAAATTAAGCGGCGTAAACCTTTCGAGAAAGAGCGGCGTACTTATTCAAAACAACGTTTTTTATCGAAACGGACAGTATGGTATTTTTGTCAGTAAAGATTCGAGGAAGTCGCGGATTATTTATAATGACTTTTTTCAAAACCGCAGGGCATACAACGACCAGGCCATTATAGATGAAACAAATATATCCAAGGATCCTAAATTTCCCGCAATGGTGTGGACAACCTTTAAATTCCTCTCATCCTTTAAATCTCCATTGTCCAATCTCGGAAAGAATGGCGCCCCAATCGGTATCGTCGGCAAAGAAGGTTTGAAAAGGCTGTTTAAAGACAGCGATGAAGACGGCATTGCGGATGATGAGGATAGATGCCCGGACATAGCAGAAGACTTCGATGGTTTTAAAGATGAAGACGGTTGCCCGGATTATGACAACGACGAAGACGGGATGTATGATACAAAAGATAAGTGTCCGGACGAGGCGGAGGACTTTGACGGTTACCTGGACCGGGATGGCTGTCCCGACCTTGACAATGATGGAGACGGTATTCCTGATACGGTAGATAAATGTCCCAATAGAAAGGAGACATTCAACCTGTATAAGGATGAAGACGGCTGCCCGGATGAGAAACCGAAGAAATAAGAAAAGCCCTGGACTAGATACGGTTATCGTGCTTGAGACTATACTCCGGAACTGCTCTAAGGAGGAATGAATTTGCTTCATGTTTTTTCAACCAGACGGGAAACGTGATGAATAGACTCCGTTTCATATTCATTATTACTTTCTGCGTGACCCTCATTTCCGTATGTCATGCCAAGAAGAAAGTAAAGATTCTTATACACATGACAGACGCCCAGAAAACCTATCTTATAAATGAGGTCATTAAACCTTTTGAAAAAGCAAACAGGGTAAAAGTAACGGTTGTTTCCGTACCTGCAGTTGACAGTATAGAAGCTTTTTTAAAACAGTATGAAGGTGAAGCTTCTCTTGTTAAAATACCCTTTATCAAATGCTGGTCACTGGTAAGAAGCGGCGATTTAATAGCATTGAACAGCTTTTTATCGGAGGAGGATCTCAGCGCCTTTTATGATACGTATATATTGACCTGGTTCGGAGAGAAAAAGGGGTACCAGTTTTTTTTGCCGAGGAAATATGAGACCAGAATAATGCTTTACAGGATAAGTAAAGTCAGGGACGCTGTGTTGAAGTGGGCAACATTCAGGGATACGATTAACACATTGCTAAAAACAATTAACGGCCATGGCTTGCCGCGGGCGTATGACCTTGAAGACAAACCGGAGCTGTGGGATTACTATGATGTTTTTGTTGCAGGGTTCGCCTGGTCTCAACTGCCGTACAACGGCAAAAAGGCGTCACGGGTTGCGCACAGGGCGAAACGGTATACCGGCACGGCCCTGCGTGTTATCGACCGGGTGTATCAGTGCCGGGGAGATTCATTGGCAATGTTGCGCATGTACGGCGACCCGGTTATCGACGCCTTTGAATGGGAGGCGGTATATGCCTATGCTGATATTTACAATAAGAGAATGCTGGAAGAAGAGTGGAGTGGAAAGGATATTTGGGAAGGGTTTGCCTCGGAAGATGTTTTCCTCTCCTTTATGACACAGATCGATTGCTTTTACCTTTTTGGCACCGGCAGCGACGGCCTTACCGGTTATATCGATGATACAACGGATATTGGAGTGGCTCTTATGCCGACAGGATGCTCCGTGCAGCTGGACAGCAGCGGCAATATACTCCGCAACGGCTCAAAGGCAACAACAACCGGAGGATGGTGGTGGGGTGTTCCAAAGGATTGCCCGGACCCGAAACTGGCGTATAAGCTTTTTTTAAGTATGACCAGCCGGGAAAACCAATTGAAGGAGTGTGTTCGTTTCGGAATGATTCCCATTAGAAAAGATATCCTCAAGAGTAAACAGATACTGTTCAGCGACAATTGGATTTCAAAGGTTTTCCGGACGTCGTACCGTCAAATTCAAGCGAACGACAATAATATTCTGCCGACAATACCGCAGCTTGATAAAATTGTTGAGATATACCTTGATGCGTGGATTGATATCGTTGCCTCAAGAAACTGGGCACCGGATGGAGGGCCGCCGGATCGGGAATTTATCTCCAGCCGTATAATTGAAAAGCACAGTAAAAGAGTTGCTAAATACCTTAGAAAATAGACCCTTTTAACCCCACACCTTATGTCTGCAGCAAGGGAAAACGAAGCGCAATTCAGGTTCTACGAAGAGTTGAATGATTTTCTTCCCTCTCAGAAAAAGAAGAAATCCTTTATTTATCAATTCAGGGGAAAGCCGTCAGTAAAGAATGCCATCGAGGCTATTGGAATACCACACACCGAAGTGGACCTGATTATTGCCAATGGAGAATCTGTGGGTTTTGACTATCACCTGCGAAGCGGCGACCATATCTCCGTATACCCTGTATTTGAAGGTATCGACATCTCGCCTATTGTAAAACTTCGGGAAAAACCTCTGCGTAAGAGTGCCTTTATATGTGATGTGCACCTGGGCAAATGTGCAAGGCTTCTTCGGATGCTGGGTTTAGACACGCTGTACCAAAATGACTACGACGACCCGAAAATTATTGCCGTCTCAGTTACTCAAAACAGGATACTATTGACCAGGGATCAGAAACTTCTGCATGCGAAGGTGATAACCCACGGCTACCGGATACGGTCTCAAAACCCGTATGAACAGGTGAGGGAAGTGGTTAAACGGTTTGATCTGCATAACCGGATAAAGCCGTTTGTAAGGTGTATCGCATGTAATGGCATGATAAGGGAGGTGAAGAAGGAAGAAGTTGTTGAACTGTTGGAAACCAAAACCAGGAAATATTACAATGAATTTTACCGGTGCGAATCGTGTAAGAAAGTGTATTGGAAGGGTTCGCATTATACAAGAATGAAATCTACTATTGAACAGTTTTATGATAATACCTAAATTGAGCTATTGTTATTATGTATTTGATTTTAATAACCTTACCCCCAGCCCCTCTCCTATTCGAGGGATAAAAAATATCCCAAATTGACTTTAAACTGCATATCAGCTTTTCCTGGCGGACCTCCCCGTTGCTAAATTCTTTTATTGTTGACAAACAAAGGAAAACGTGGTATATTATAAATGAGACTGAGTCTCAATATCATAACTGTATATCAAGATAGAATATAAAGCATAAAAATTATTGGTTCTTTTTTTGAGCAAAAGGTTTACAAATTGATAGATAGTTTGTTAAAGTAAAATTCGACTTGTGATGAAAAAAAACAAAACCAAAGAGGGTGAAATATTTTTACAGCTCCTTAAAAATAGGGGGCTTTCTTTTACTAGGCAGCGTAAAATAATTTTTGAACATATTATTAAAAACCATGATCATTTTGAGGTAAAGCATATTATTGAAGCCCTACAGAAGAGAAAACTACGAGTCAGCAGAGCTACAGTTTATAGGACGCTTGCCCATCTTGAAGATTGCAGATTAATCAGGAAGATGGATTTAGGACACGGTCATTCACATTTTGAGCATATCCTTGGATATAAGCACCACGAACATCTTTGTTGTGAAAAATGTGGGAAAATTGTAGAGTTTGGTGATTCGATTCTCGAGAAACGTATAAAAAAAATATTAGAGTTGAACTTATTTAATAAAACAAACCATAATGTTCGGATTCTTGGAATATGTAAAAATTGTCAAAAATAGAGGTGAGAAGGATGAAAGAAAATGAAAAATTAATTGAAAAGCAATCCGGGAAACCCGTAGAAGTAAAGAAAATTGCTATTGTGGGATTGCCAAATACTGGAAAAAGCCGGGTCTTCAACTTTTGTACAGGTGAATATGCTCTTGTCGCAAATTATCCCCTTACAACGGTTGAGATTAGAAAAACACAATGTAAAGTGGGAGACCAGCTCTATGAGGTCATTGATACTCCGGGCCTTCACTCGCTCTATATTCATTCGGAGGAGGAGATCGTTGTCAGGGATTTGTTATTCTCTGAAAAGCCGGATGCTATTATTCAGTGCATTGATGCAAACCAGTTTAAACAGTCGCTTGTGCTCACTGCGGATTTAATGGAGTTAGGCATTCCAATGGTAATTGCACTGAATGCAATTAAAGAAACTGCAAAAAAGGGCGTTCGAATCAATTCGGATAAGCTTTCACAACTTTTGGGTATTCCGGTAGTTGAATTTCTTACCATGCAGGATAAGGGTAAGGAAAAAATGAGTAAGGCTATTGGGAAAGCTGTTAAAATGAAAAATTATCCACAGTATAAAGAAAATATAGAGAAATGGATAACAGAGATTATATCAGAATTTCCCGGCGATATGGATTATAAGCGAAAAAAAGCTGTTCTTCTGTTAGAAAACGATCAATTTTTATTGAAAGAGTTGGAAAAGAAGCTTAAAGAGGAAACAGCCTTAAAGATAAAAGAGAAATTAGATGGGATAAAGGGAGGTTTTACAGGTGATATAGGGCGTACTATAAATAAGCAGCGGGACTTATGGGTTGATGATATTTATGATAAGTCAGTTAAAAAGCAAAAGGGAGAACAGAGTAAGCTTCTCCAGGGTTTTGCGCATTTATGCCGCCATCCTGTGTTTGGGGTTCCGATACTCTTTGCTTTTATTTATATAACATTTTATTTAGTTGTCAACGTTGCCGGGTTTATGGAAGGAGCACTGAGCGGATATATAGTTGATCCGACAGTTGAATTTATTTCGGGTTATATACCGGAAGGATTCTGGAATGATTTCTTAGTCGGGTATTATGGTGTATTAACCCTTGGGTTGTTTAATGCAGTCTGCACAGTGCTTCCTATTCTTACTGTATTTTTTCTCGCGTTCGGATTTCTTGAAGACATTGGCTATATTCCGAACCTGTGTGTGTTAACTAAAAGAATTTTAGAAAAGATAGGACTGACTGGAAATTCCATTATGCCGCTTGTACTGGGTTTTGGGTGTAAGACCATGGCTACGCTTACTACAAGGAGCTTAACCTCGCGTAAAGAGAAATTTATAGCTGTTTATCTTATTGCCTTTGCCATTCCCTGCGCTGCTCAGCTCGCTATTGATATGGGTATACTCGGAAGGGTTGGATTTAAGGCTTTTCTTATTGCCTATGGAACACTTATTGTTGTTGAAATATGCGCCGGTGCCATTCTTAATAAAATGCTACCGACAAAAGAAACGAGCGATTTTATTCAGGAACTTTCTCCAATACGTATTCCTGATATAAAAGCGTTGTTTCTGAAGACCTATTACCGGCTTTACTGGTTTTTGAAAGAGGCCCTGCCGATTTTTATCATTGCAGCGGTTGTACTGTTTGCATTTGATAAATTGTATATACTTAACGTTATAAAAATAGTATTACGTCCTGTTGTAGACACGTGGCTCGGATTGCCTCTGGATATAGTGGACGTATTGATTCTTTCCCTTGCCAGGCACGAAGCCGCAGCGGGTCTGCTTCTCAACATGGTTGATGCAGGAACGCTTAACTATATACAGTGTATTGTTGCTGTTGTTATAACAACCATGTTTGTTCCCTGTTTCGCAAATATAGTGGCAATGTGCAAAGTGATGGGAGTAAAAACAGGGATAGCTATGGCTATAG
>JAUXBV010000023.1 GCA_030619215.1 Fibrobacterota bacterium
ATTGAAGTAAGACAAAAATTTTAAGGAGTTGATGATGCTCAAAGTAGGATTCGTTGGCTGGCGCGGCATGGTTGGGTCCGTCCTGATGGAGCGCATGCTTCAGGAAAATGATTTTAAAGGATATGAACCCCTGTTCTTTTCAACATCCCAGGTTGGACAAAAAGGGCCTGATATTGGTCAGGAAATTCCTCTGTTGGAAGACGCGAATAACATTGAAAAACTCAGCGCCATGGATGTAATTGTCGCCTGTCAGGGTGGTGATTACACGAAAGGCGTCTATTATAATTTACGCAGTAATGGGTGGCAGGGATACTGGGTTGACGCTTCTTCTGCTTTGCGAACAGAAAAGGATAGCATTATTACACTTGACCCGGTCAACCGCTCTGTTATTGATAATGGCCTCTCTACAGGTATCAAAAATTACATAGGTGGTAACTGCACTGTCTCGCTCATGCTCATGGCCCTTGCAGGCCTTTTTGAAAATGATCTCATTGAGTGGATGACCTCAATGACCTATCAGGCTGCATCCGGTGCCGGGGCAAAACATATGCGTGAGCTGGTTTCCCAGATGCAGATTATAGGTGCTGCTTCAAAAAAGCTGCTGGACAACCCTGCTTCCGCTATTCTGGATATTGACCGGGCCGTAACAAACTGCCTGCGCAGCAGTGTGCCAATTGACAACTTCGGCGCACCGCTTGCTGCCAGCCTTATCCCATGGATCGACCGTCCAATGGAGAACGGCCAGACCCGTGAGGAGTGGAAAGGATACGCTGAAACAAACAAGATTCTGGGAAGGGAAGACAATCCCATTCCCATTGACGGTGTGTGTGTCAGAATCGGTGCCATGAGATGTCACAGCCAGGCCTTTACTATCAAGCTGAAAAAAAACGTGCCTTTAAATGAAATCGAGGCTGTAATTGCGTCCGCGAATGAATGGGTGAAAGTAATACCAAATACAAAAGAAGAGACCCTTACTGAATTGACGCCGGCAAAAGTCTCGGGAACCCTTTCGGTGCCAATCGGCAGAATCAGAAAATTGAATATCGGACCGGATTATCTTACTGCCTTTTCCGTGGGTGATCAGTTACTTTGGGGAGCAGCAGAACCTCTGAGAAGAATATTGAATATTATATTGAAGCACCTAAGTTCTTAATTATCAAAAGAAGAATAGAACGCGGATGGCGCTGATTAGGCGAATTTTCACGGATTTTGAAATTTTTATCTATTCTTTTTCCGCAATTCAATTTTTATATCTTTTTCTTTATCCGTGTTAATCCGTTGCATCCGTGTCATCCGTGTTCTATCCCATCTCTACTATCTTCTTATTCAGCTCAATAAACCTCTTTGACAAATCAGCAATCATATTGCCCACCCATGGGCTCAGCTTTTCAAGCTCTTTGTCAACGGACTCCTTATCCATAATTCGAATTATTGTAGGCTCTATAGCTTTTACCGTGGCTGTACGCGGCTGTTTTGTAAAAACCGCAAGTTCGCCAACGATCTCCCCTTTCCCAAGCTCGGCAAGAACCTTTTTTTTGCCTTCGCCCATTTTGGACACTTCTACCTTGCCGGAAATAATTTTAAACGAATAGTCTCCGCTCTCACCCTCTCTCACTATTATTTCCCCAGCTTGACAGGTCCGGGAGGAAAATGCCTGGCCGGAATTATAGAAATCATCCAGGTCTTCCAATACATCTTTAAAACTGTGGTACCGTATTGACAGATCCTTCTCCAGCATATTCCGGCAGATCATTGAAAGTCTTAACGGTATGTCACTGTTAACCTCATGAGCCGGTTTTGGATTATGATCGCGGATCTGCTTCATAATTTCTCTTGTTTCATACTTTATGGAAAAGGGGTGCTTTCCAGTCAACATACAATAGAGAATAATACCCGCGGAAAAAATATCCGACTGGGGAGTTAACAGGTCTCTGGGATGATTTGTTTGTTCAGGAGACATATAATGCGGGGTGCCGAGGATTACATTTCTTTCCTCTTTTTCAAAATCGGTCAGCTTAATGTTATCCAAATGCTGATCAAAATATTCATAGTACGGCTTTGGATCATAAAGCCGTGCATTTCCCCAGTCCATGATCATCACTTCGCCATACTTGCCCACCATGATATTCTCAGGCTTGATATCAAGATGAATGACGCCCTTATCATGCACGTAAGCAATTGTCTCGCATATTTTTCTGAAAATATCAAGAAATTGATTCAGGGAAACACCGTGTTCATCCTTACCCTTTGCCCGATAATCAAATAAACTTAAAAGGCGAATTCCCTCAATTAATTTCATACTGTAACAGATTTCATACTCCTTTGTAAAAAACGTATCGTAAATAGGAACAACACCAGGGTGGTCTAAGAAGCTAATCAACTTTACTTCCGTAAGAAACGCGTTGAGGAGGTGAATATTATCCCTCTTATCTTTTTTTAACTCTTTTACAGCAACGATACGATTTAGAAATTTATCAAAAGAGCTTGAAACAATAGCAAGCCCGCCTTCGCCTATTGGATTTAACTTATGATAGCGTTTCTTCACTTTAAGAAACTTTAAAAGCTTATCATACTCCGCTTTCATCTTTCTATCAAAGGAAGCCATATCAAAATCTCCGGGTTATGTTATACTAATAAAAATGGCGTTACTATATTATAAAAAGCAAACAACCTGTATGTCTATGATAAATAAAATATTGTAAATAACTGTGTTGTATTTAAATATTTTCCGGGTTTATCCCGAATATTAATATAGCTGTTAATAAGTATAATAATTTTACATGGTAATATGATGTAATATCCTGTATTTTAAAAATGGTATTCCCTATAATAAAATGTTCTATTATCCTAAGTATAAGATAATATTGAGTCTCTTTTAAGAGACTCACTATTATAAATTGATGCCCATCTTAAATGGTAATTAAGAAAAATATTATTAAAAACGCTGTAACTGTTATTCTATGCGCATACTACTCATTACTTGCTCTTTCCATTGACACTACTATAGTTGGAGACGGCACTCCCGGCCCATATCCTCTTGGCAGATATTTTGTTGACACTTCATCAATTTCCGTTTCGTTTGTCGATAGTGCGCTGGGTAATGTTCCTCCATTTGTCTATGTAGAAAAAGTCAACGGCCTGCTTTTTTCCGAGATCCTGGATAGCGGAGTAATACTTAAATTACATTACACCACGAATTTTTATGGTTTACAAAAGACATACTCTCTCTATGAAAGACATATTATCGATTTAAGCGACACAACACGGAAACATAAGAAATTCGATCCGGCGTACAGGCCTTCCTTTGCCGATGAAAACATTAACATTTCAGGATTTAAAAGTATCGGCGTCTCCTTTGGAAGCCAGGGGCAGTTGAATATGGAACAGGCGCTTGAGGTACGTATATTCGGTAAAATCAATGAAAACACCGAGCTGTCTGCCAACCTCTCAGACCAGACCACCTCTCTGGAAGGCGACACCCGCGAAATAGGCGAGATTGACAGAATGTATGTTGCACTGAAAAACCCAAAATACACTATTGTTGCAGGAGACCAGTTTGTGCAGATGCCCACGGGAGGATTGATTGACGGGTTTAAAAAAATAAAGGGGCTTTCTGCGGCATTTACCGGGGAACAGTTTCAGGCTTCTGCATACGGCGCTATCTCCGGTGGAAAATATACCGTTCAGACAATAAAAGGGCAACTCGGCTTTCAGGGGCCGTACTACCTTACCGGGCAAGGCGAGGCAGATATAATAAATCCGATCAGAGGTACCATTAAAGTTATTGTTGATGGTAACAAACTCAAGGAAGGCGAGGACAGAGATTTTATTGTTGATTATGATATCGGCACCATCAGCTTCATGCCTACGTTTCCTATCGATGACAACAGTATTATTCAAGTGTACTACGAATACAAATCATTTGATTACCAAAGGGCTTTCCTCGGTACGGATATCGGTGTTATTACCCCGGATTCAACATTGTCTGTTAAAGGTGTTGTGTGGTATGAGACTGATAATATGAATCACCCTATTGACCTTGATTTGGACGATGTAACCATTAACAGCCTTAAGCAATCAGGTGATGAAACACCGCTGGTGCCCAATGGACGCAGAATTCACCCAAACGATGTGTCAACCAAAGATGCTGTTTACAGATTGTATAAAATCATGCATGATACAACATCCGGCGACTCCTTTTATGTCTATACTCCTTATAACAGCGCGAATCCGCTGGACAATAAAGACTTTTATCAAGTCTGGTTTGAACAGGTTCCATATGGCAGCGGTGATTATATCCGGTTTACGGACACTACTGACTCGTTGATAATTGCATCTATTGACTCAACACAATTACTATTAATAAACCAGACGCTAAACAAATCCGATCCCCGTGGACCTGCGCACTACTATGTCGGCCCGGGCAAAGGCAACTACACCTCGCTGTCTCCCGCTCCAGCACCACGAAGAACGGTAAAGGGAGAGGTAACAGCCTTCTATAAACCGCGGGATTGGCTTTCACTCTCTACAAATATCGCTGGTGAGGAAGAGGACAAAAACCTGTTTTCAAATAAGGATGACAAAGATAATACCGCCTCTGCATCACAATCAACCTTCCAGGTCGGCCGAAAAGTATTTGATGAAAAGTGCGTGTGGTTAAGCGGAATGCATAGCTTTTCCTCCAGGAGATTTTCACGCGAAGTACTCACACAATATGAACGCAGGGGAACCTGGGACAGGGAGCACTCTTCAGTCCTGGGTAATGAAATACACGCCTGGCAAGTAACATCCGGCTCAACCATCATACCAAAGGTTTCAGCCGATATTTCATACGGCCAATATATCAGTAATAAGGATATCCTTACCCAGCGTATTGGATACAGCACACTGCTTGCACCATGGAAACACCTGAGCATTGACTATTCCGGTATGTTTCTCAACCATTTAGACTCATCGGATACAGAAAAGCTGTTAAGGGACACGGTAACCGCTATTTTCGATTATAAGCACCTGAATTACAGTTTCCGTTTTGATGATGAATGGCAAAAACATGCATCAGAGGCAAATAGGGGAAAGATCGGAGGCGGACTGGATATCCTGGTTAAACCTATCTCCCTCACTGAATCAGTATACTATTCACAGGAAAGGAAAGGCGGCCGAAGTATTTTTCTCCCTTTAGAGTCTGAATCAAAAGATACGGGATCTATATTCCTGTGGAAACAGGGTATAGCTCTCTCCCCTACCTCAACATGGAAATTCTCCGGCTCAAGCTCATACCACCTACAAAAAAGAGAGTATAGCGACAAATCAGAAGGAAAACAATCAATACTGCTGATCTCAGTATCAAACGATATCGCTTCTGTTAAGACCGGCTTCAGCACACATCAGGACTATAGGTTAAGCTCGGAAAGAGCATCTATGTATGTGCAGGTCCCCATTTATCTCGGAGAGGGACGGGGTACACACAGCTATGACAGCACCCTGAACGAATACGTACCTGACCGGCTCGGTGATTATATAATACAGGAACGGGAAGTATTCAATTCTGCAGGCACTGAAAATATTCGCAAATCAACTTTTCAGGGGAGCTGGTTTTTCAAACCACACAGCAAAAAGATAAAAGGCATTCTGGCTGATATCAGCTGGAACGGCTCATTTATGATTGACGAGCACATCAGGCTCGACTCCGCCTTAGTTGCAAAAGATGAATTCCCTAAAAGTACGTGGGTTCCAGGTTACTCTTCTCTTGCAGGGAAAAATGATACCCTGATAACTTTTTCAGACATCTTTTATCGTCAGGATATGGACTGGCGGCCTAAATTCACAGAAGGATTGCATGGGAACTTCAATATCAGGCCGTTTCTAAGAAAAATCAGAAACCATGATGAAAACGGCGTCGAGGTCGGCACCTATCTTGACAAAAGATGGACAAAATGGAAGCTCAAAGGTGAGGGGCGGATTCACACGCTCAACCGCAGCGATAAGTGGGGCCTTTACACCACTGAAATGAAAGACCGTTTTTTCGGGGCAGAACAAAGGTACTACTTTGTTCCCGCCTTTTCTATCTTCGCAAATGAAAATATCGGTAACGCTGAAAGGGCCGAGAAGGAATCAACCTCCGGGCCCTATTTCAGACTACAACCCGGGCTGAGCCTCAGACTTATCGGAAAAGGCTGGGCTGAACTGTCGTATACATGGTCACAGGTTAATATCGATGGTGAGATAGAATACCCCATGGCGCAGGGATTTGCAACCGGCACCTCCCATGTTATCGATTTTATGATTGATATAAATGCAGGTGATCATTTTACCATAAGCGGTAACTACAGGGGAGACTATAACGAAGGCCATTATAAAAAGTGGCTGCATGTGGTGTCTATGGAAGTTAAGGCGTTTTTGTAAGGTAAAAACAAAAAAAACTATCTTTGACATTAAAAAAACGCTTTCCTCTTATAACTTATTGTCTATGGCATACATCAGTTTTAAAAGAATTTTCCCATCATATACACGCAGTAGATTTTATTCTTATTGAGGTGGATAAAGAAACTGTTTCTTCTATCTTTTATTTTATTAAAGAATCAAATAAAAACATCTTTAAGAAACCTTCAAAAGAAATTATTGAAGACATTGTACTAACAACAAAAGATACCATCATTATAAAACCTCTGATTAGCGAAGCCCCTCTGAGCATTTTAGGCGATATTTCAGTACCATCTTTAGAGAAAATTCTGGTTGATTTATTTGCAGATAAGGAAATCTTCTATTTCCTTCAGGGAAATGAATTGTTGAATATTTTTAAAAACGCAATGGAAAAATATACGGTAAATACTGATAAACTGCTACGATATGCAAAAAGACGAAATAAAAATAAAGAAATACGAGAAATATTAAACCAAATAAACGGCAAATTTAATGAATAGTGCCGGTAATTAGATTATGATTTCAAAAGAAATATTTAATCTTGATTGGATAAATCAGATCTCGGCTAAAAATCTAAACGATAAAGAAATAATACGCTTCAAAGAACCAATGCAGGTTAAAGATTGGATTATTAAAAATCCTTTACATACAAAACTGAATAAATTAAAAAAGTCTAATCCAGAAGCGTTTTTTTACTGGTATCAAGTCTATTTGCTTGAAAGAAAGATTATCTCCAATGGTTAATAAATGAGTAATTTAATAAATAGTGAAAATAATACGCAAATAAAATAAGACAGAAAAGCATTTGTATATTACTTCAAAACTTCAGTATATCAGTTTAAATAAAAATGGGGATTGAACATCGTGCTCAATCCCTTTGAATTAAAACCAAAATTAAAAGCTACTCTGTAATTATAAATTTCTTGGAAATATTAAAATCCTTCCCGCGAATCTCTACCAGATAAATCCCGTTAGACAACCGCTTCTTAAACGCGACACGGTTACTCCCAATTATAAATTGCCTTGCTTTTATCTTTTTTAAAAGTAGCCCGTTAACTGAATAAACCATAACGTCAGCAGAAAAATCGATTGGTGTTGACAATTGCAATCCGGTTTTATTAAGAATATTAATTTTAAAATTTGAAACTTTTAAATCAGAGGTTGTAATAGAAACAGGCTTTATAATCTCAAATGTAGTGTCCGACTCATCAAAACTCAGGTTGTTAGAGGAATCATACACGGTTACTTTAATTTTACAGCCTGTGGAAACTACTTCCGGAGTAATCCATGTATAAGATCCTGTGTCATAAAGAGAGCTATCTATCAGCGACCATGTTGCTCCCCAGTTTGAGGAAAACTCAATCTTCCGGGATTTTACACCGAGATCAGCCGCTGCGCTAAAGAGTATGTCTGTAGTGTCACCCTGGTCAAATATTTCACCTCCGTTGGGAGATATGACTCCGGCACTAGGGCCGTTTATCACAAAGGTAGTATCAGTTTCATCGGAAGCGAAGTTGCCGGAAGAATCATAAGCAGTTACTTTTATTTTACACATTGTGGAGGCTATCTCCGGAATATTCCATGTATAACTTGGACTATAAGCAGCGCTATCCAGAATTGTCCATGTTGCTCCGGAGTCTAAGGTAAATTCAACCTTCCTGGATACCACACCGACATTATCCGATGCGCTGAAGATCATGTGTGTAACCTCATCCTGGTTAAATACTTCACCACCATTGGGAGATATGACTTCAGCAGTCGGTTTTACAGTATCGCCGGAGTCGGGTCTGGTATTTGTAATTGCAAGCCCGGGCGTTAATTCAGAGCTATTAACTTCCTGTTGCGCATAAAGTGTGCCTATTAGAATGAAAATACTCATAAAAAAGCATCGTTTTACTAAATTCATTTTATAGCTCCTTTGTCAATAACATACTGTAAATACAAAACTACTCTTTTAATAACTCATCCTCATATTCGAGATACATCTGTTATATAAATATAATCTAAGTACAAAAATATTTATATGTCAATATTTAAAAAATTACCGTAGGGGTAATTTCCCGGTTCCACTTTGGGTAAACGAAGCCTTTTTACCACTCCGTCATCTCATCCAAAAAAGCCAGCGCTTTATACTCTTTTTGTATGTCAAAGTGGTACCTGCAGTAGTCTGCCAAAAGGTGCGTAATTCTTTTTAAAGTTTTTTGAGTAAGTTCCCCACGAAGCATCTGCGGTTTCGGCGATCCATATTTCAGATAAGAAAGCACGGTACCGGGAATTACATGAAATTCACTTTTACTTTTTAAACATTTGTCGCAATCCAGCCCACCCTTTTTCATATTCATATAGGCGATTTTTTTTAATAAGGAGCCGCAGGTAATACATTTTAAAAGGTCCAGTTCAAAGCCCATGTGCTGTGAAAAACGGTGATAGAAAAGCCATAATGCAAAGGGGTGGCACTCTTTTTCCGTTGTATCCTGAAGGTGCTGCATAAACTTGACAAACAACTCATATAATTCGGGGTGAAAGTCGGATTCGGTAATTGCGGTAAGCACCGTCTCAAACGCTACATCACGAAGCGCGCTTTTTGTAATACTTAATCGAACTGAAGGGAAAAATTCTAAAACATGAATGGAACTGACCGTATGAAGCTCGCGGTGCG
Organism: Fibrobacterota bacterium; assembly: GCA_030619215.1. GTDB lineage: Bacteria > Fibrobacterota > Chitinivibrionia > Chitinivibrionales > JANQEN01 > JAUXBV01. The sequence goes on from JAUXBV010000023.1 coordinate 9,080, forward strand.
GCCTGATATAAACTATCAGCTCAATCAAAAACCCGCGTTCAATTAAGTCCTGTTGTGATTTCCTGCGGCGAACTCCTTTTGCAATACCGTGGATAAGGCCATGCCTTTCGGTAAACAGGCGAAGGATACAGCTTGACTCACGATAAGGAAGAACCTGGAGTACCAGAGCTTTTGTTTTTTCAGCACCCATAAAATTGAAGGAAATTTATATCATTCCAATAGCTTTTCGCACTTTACCGATAAGCTCGGAGGCGATATTACGAGCTTTTTCCGCTCCTTTTTTACGAACTTCTTCAACATAAGACGGGTCAGCGACGATCTCTTCCCGTTTCTTTCGATAAGGGCCAAAATAATCCATTAATAAATTAAATAGCTCCTTTTTTGCCTCTCCGTACCCATACCCGCCCCTGCGGAATTTCTCTGCCATAGCATCTGTATCTTCCAAAGAAGCAAAAAGCTTGTATAATAAAAACACATTGTTGGCATCGGGGTCTTTAGGCTCTTCAACAGAAGCGGAGTCTGTTACAATGCTCATAATTTTCCGGCGCAGCTCTTTCTCAGGAGCAAATATTTCGATAGTATTATTATATGACTTTGACATCTTCTGGCCGTCTGTTCCCGGAATTACAGCAATCTCCTCCTGTATCTCTGCTTCAGGAATAGTAAGAATATCACCATAAACAGCGTTAAATTTAATGGCAATATCACGGGTAACCTCAACATGCTGTTTCTGATCCTGTCCAACCGGTATAATATTGGAACTGTAAAGAAGAATATCTGCTGCCATCAGTACCGGATAGGTAAAAAGACCACTCGAAGCCGGAATGTTTCGTGCGACCTTATCTTTATAGGAATGGCACCGCTGCAGCAGGCCCATTGGTGTTACCGTACCCAGATACCATGTGAGCTCTGCAACCTCCGCTATATCAGACTGTACCCACAAAATCGATTTCTCAGTGTCAATACCAAGAGCAAGCAGGCCTATGAGAGCTTCATTGATATTTTCCCTCATTTGGCTGCCGTCAAAAAGTGTTGTCAAACCATGCATATTAGCAATAAAACAGAAAAGCTCATCCTTCTCCTGATACTCAACCATGGATTTTATCATGCCAAGGTAATTGCCGATATGAAGTTTACCGGATGGTTGTATTCCAGAAAGTATTCGCATTATGTAAAATTCCTTTGTTATAACATCAGTTAAAAGTATATCTAAAATAATTAATAAAAAAGATTTTAGAAACAAAACAGGTGTTTCATTTTAAAACACCTGTTTTGTTATGTAACCTAAAAAGTTTATACCCAATCAGTCATTTAAAAAAAATGGGCAAAATAAACAAATTTTAACGTTTTTATCCAATGGCACATACATTGCGTTAATAATAAGTAAGAAAAAATATCCGCTAAGGAAGATAAAATGAAGAAGAGGAATGTAACTGATCACAGAAGGATAAAGTTAGAAAATATACAAAAAAAAGATTATATACCATTTCTGGGAGGTAGGCCAAAAAGAAAAAAAGTTATAAGCAATGATGATATTGCCAATTTATCCATTGCTCTGAATACAAGTGAAAACCTTGAGGAGTTTTTAAAACACGTATAAAATAAAATTTATTTTATTGTCCATTTTTTATTCCATAATACTAAAACAGGGCTTGCGATAAAAACAGAAGAATAGGTTCCGATAATTACTCCTATAATAAGCGCTCCTGAGAAGAGCTTGATAACATCCCCGCTTGTATAGAAAAATGCAAAAATAGTAATGACAACCATGAGTGTGGTAAGAGAGGTAATGATTGTCCGTGAAAGGCATTGATTAATACTGCTGTTTACCTTTTCATCAAAACTCTTTTTGGCGCTCAGTCCACCGAGGTTTTCGCGGATACGGTCAAAGACAACAATGGTATCATTCAAAGAATACCCGATTATTGTCAGAATAGCTGCGATAATGGGCAGGGAAAACTCCGCATTAAGCACGGAAAACACGCCGAACGTTACAACTACATCGTGAAAAAGTGCGGCAATAGCTGCAATACCGAATGGCAGGTGAAAACGGATACCGATGTATATCAGAATGATTATCATGGCGAGAACCGCTGCTATTGCGGAATTCCTCTGTAACTCTTTTCCAATCTTCGGGCCGACTTTCTCCTCACGACGCAACTCAAACGGGTTGTCGCTAAGTGCCTTCGTTAAGGCCTCTTTTACTGCATCACCTACCCGCGTACCCTCTGCCTTTTTTTTAACAATAATCTGAACCTCATTATCCCCTTTTTTACCGATTGTCTTAACTTCCGGCTGACCGAAATCAAGGTCTGTAACGGCTGATCTGATTTTGCCCAAGTCATCTACAATAGGCTTTTCAAACTTGAGCTGAACAACAGTGCCTCCTACAAAGTCAATCGAAAGGTTCGGCCCTTTATTTATAACAAGGGATACAATGGTTACTACAAATAAGAAACCTGAAAAAATAAAAGCTATATTTCGACTTCCAATGAAGTTAATATTTGGTGTCTTCTTAAAAAGATGCATATACTATCCTTATTATTAAAATTCATCAACAGGCGCTAATCTGATAAGGTATACCTGATTTACAAATCTCTCCTTTAACCTGATTAACCCCGGTTAAATACTCAGTTTTTTAATACTCCTTGAAGCGGTAATCATGTTAAAAACGACACGGGTTACAAACAGTGATGTAATCAAAGAGACTATTATGCCGATTATCATAACTACTGCAAAACCTTTTATCGGGCCGGTACCAACCCATAACAGAATTGCAGCGGTAAAGAGTGTTGTTATGTTGGCGTCCATAATAGTGACAAAAGCACGGGAATATCCCGCATCCACCGCGCTGCGAACAGTCTTACCGACTGCGAGCTCTTCCCGAATTCGCTCGAATATGATAACATTCGCGTCAATAGCCATACCTATGGTAAGAATTAATCCCGCAATACCCGGCAGGGTCAGTGTCAACCCAAAGCTGGCCAGTATTGCAAGAACAAGAATCAAATTAAGAATCAGCGCACCATCCGCAATGGCGCCGGCGCCTTTATAGTAAATCAACATAAACAGGACAACCAGAATAAAGCCCAGAATACAGGCATTGGCCGCTTTCTTAATAGAATCCTGCCCTAAAGACGGCCCAACCGTTCTCTCTTCAATGATCTTAACCGGAGCGGGAAGGGCGCCGGCCCGAAGAATAATGGCAAGGGCCTTTGCCTCTTCATTGCTGAACCTTCCGGTGATCTGCGCCTGTCCCTGCGGTATCTTTTCCCTGATCTGGGGTGCGGAATAGACCGTGCTGTCAAGAATGATAGCGAGAAACTTATTTACATTTACACCGGTAACCCGTGAAAACCTGCGTGCGCCCTCCCTGTTCATTTCAAGATTTACAATGGCCTGACCCGCCTGAAGTCCGCCCCTGGCAAGCTCCCACCTTGCATCCTTTATAATATTTCCTTTCAGCTCGGCTTTTCTTTTTACATAATAGAGTTGGCGGTATTCTACATTGTTTCGTTCTTCAACACTGTGGGCCCAGAGGAACTCACTGCCGCCCAATCCTGCCCTCTTCAAAGCATCATTAACATCTTTACGGGCAAGAATACCCTCAACTCTTCGTTTGTTTTTCTCAACAACCGCAACCATATCTCCCAGAGCAACAAGGTTTTCCGAAAAAGAGGTTGCAGCAAAGATGTCTTCCCCGGTCTCTGTCTCAGGTTCAGCTCCTTCAACACCTCCCGTATCAGCCTTTGTATCCTCACCGGCAAACAGTTTTTCAGCCTGGGCCTGCACCTCTTCATCTTCTTTGGTGGCTGCCGTATCCGTTGTGTCCTCAGTGGCAGCTAAAGCCATCTCTCCCTTCATTACCTTATCAATTGTTCTTATTGCCTTATCGAGCTCTGTGGGCTCCCTGAGCAGTTTAAACTCAAGCTGTGCCGTTGATTTAATGATTCTTATTGCAGTATTTCTATCCTGGATTCCCGGCAGTTCAACAATAAGCCGGTCACTGCCCTGTTTCTGGATAGAAGGCTCTGCAACACCGTATTTATTAACACGGTTTTCGATAACAGCATAGGCTCGGTCCAGTATATCCTTCTCTTCATCCTTGCTCAGGTTTGAGCGGTCCACTTCAAGCACAAGGCGCAAGCCACCCTGAAGATCCAGGCCCAAATTAATCACTTTCTTAAGCACATCAGGATGGTTCTGAATAATCTCCCGTCTTTTCGCCGGTGACTGCATATAAAAAGTAACCGAAGGGTAAAGAAACCATACGGCGGTAACTACGATTACCAGAATAATCAAAATACTGAGCGGGTTAATCTTCTTCATTTTTCTTTAATAACCTTTCAAAGTAATTTGCACCAGTTTACTATGTGAGAGAAGTTACTGGAAGGTTTGATTTTGATATTGTAAATAGCCGTCTTTGCACATATATCGATCAACTCTTCTCTTTCTTTATAACATCCAGATATTCCTTTACTTTTTTCACAATATCTTTGGGATTCTGGGGTTTAGTAAGGTAATAGTCGCATTTGACACGTTTACCCTCTTTATAATCATGCTCCTGATTCAGGGCGGTAAAAAGTATTACAATGACATCCTTCGTCTCAGGATTCTCTTTTATCCATTCACAGAGCTCGAAACCGGTCTGTCCACAGAGAACAACATCCAGTATCATGAGATGCGGCTTCTCCTTTTGTACAATCTGCCGGGCCTGCCGCGCAGATACCGCCTCATATACAGAATATCCTTCAAGCTCCAGGAACAGTCTCAGGATTTTTCGAATACCTGCTTCATCATCGACAATGAGTATGCGAAATAGATCTTCCA
>JAUXBV010000279.1 GCA_030619215.1 Fibrobacterota bacterium
CGCCACCGCTTCTTTTTCCTTTGTATTTTTATTTTACAGTATTAATTCAATAAATATTAAAAAAAATCATTAAAAATTAATTCCAACAGATAATGCAAACGATGGAAATAAAAGAAACGGTTCTTCTCTTTCAGGAATCAAATAAAATGGTTTCATAACTCCCAATGGTATTGATATATTAACTCTTTTAATATAGAAAGCTGGGACAATTCGAGTTGCGACTGCTAAATCTGCACCAAATTCATGGGAATCGTTGTAATTATTGAGCCATCCGAAAATAGGTGTGAATAAAATTTCCGCGCCTAACGAAAAAGAACGTTTATGATAAAAATCATAACCAACTATTACACTAGGAATTAGCAAAAAATCGTAATTTCTGAGAATTAAAATGCCACTAGCTATGAAATGAGGAGCCAATGAAAAATAAAAATTATTAACATTTCTTCTATATTCTAGCCCAAACAAGTCGGGATATCCAATTGTAGCGGATATCCTTCGTTTATATGTTCTTTCGATTTTCGTAGCGTCAGTATATAAAAAGAAACCAGTAAGAATAATGATTAAATATTTCATACTTTTAAACATTAAGAATTGCATCGAAAATATTTTAATATGTTCTTTTAATTTCGTAATTTTATTTGCGGTATGCTTATGATTTTCAATAGAGTATCCTGAATTAATCTCTTATTTCGGCGGCGGACTATAATCCAATTGTTCCAATTTTTTTCAAACAACTATTCCTTTTTTACCTCCTTTATAGTCCCGTCAGAAAAAGCGATTCTCTCAATCCTGAGCTCAAGTATAATATTCTTAATATCCATGTTCAGGATTCTTCTGTGGCTTAAATTCCCGGCATCATAGACAACCCCGCCGAACCATGTATTAGTCTTGCCGGCTGGTATTGGTTTTTTGATATCAGCTTCAAAGCTCATTATACTGTCGCCATACGTATCTTTAAAAATTATTTCACCCTTGAATGATATAATGCCCATACGCGCATCATTCTCAAAACTTATCAGAAATGCCAGGTTATCATCAACTTCACCGGGTTCTGCCATCTTCAGTTTTTTATTAAAAAGTTTTGCCCTGAGGGGCGATTCAATCGGCGACAATTTTCTAACCTGTTGCTTTGCAGATTTTCTCTTCTTCTTAGCTATTGCATATTTTGCCGGATTCAAAGCCTTATCCAGTTGCATCTCCAGCTTCTTTACCCGCTCCTCTAAGGCTGCAACACGTTTTTCAAGGTATTTAACATTTTGTGCGTAGGAGCTGTTTGCCAGTATGAAACATAGAACAAGTACGGCCTGAAAAACAATTGTCCTTTTTGTTAAGATTTTACCCATTGTTAAAACTCCTTTAAAAAAGGTACACATCCTAATTCTATCTGTATAATCATATAATTTAATATATTAACAAAACAACATAAAATTCAATAATACGGGGAATATTATTTATATAGCGGCGTGATGTCTATTTGAATATTTTCAAATGTGCATATTATTTATAGCCGGATAATACTAAAAGTAAAGTTACCTAACAGTAAAGACACTATGGCTTTACATCGCTATTGCCTTATTTTATATTAAAACGTTTTAATTATCCCGGATATGAAATTTGAAGGATAATAAACAGCTTCTTTTAAAACTATATTTTTAAGCGGAGCTATTTAATTGGCGTACTACAACTCTCAAATATTGATAAGGAGGGGCTATAATGATCCCGAGTGACAGGAAATATATAGACTCGCATGAGTGGATTAAGATTGAAGGCGACCTGGCTGTAATTGGTATCACTGATTATGCACAGGATTCCCTGGGCGATATCACTTTTGTAGAACTCCCCGCAGTTGACACTGAGGTCACCAAGGGAGGCGAATGCTGTGTTATTGAATCAGTAAAAGCTGCCAGCGACGTCTATTCACCGCTTTCCGGCGTTATCGCAGAAGTAAATTCAACCCTCGAGGCAGAACCTGAAAAGATAAACGCATCCCCCTACGAAGAAGGATGGGTTTTTAAATTGAAAAACTTAGATACCGCAGAAGTTGACTCTTTAATGGATTCGGCTGCCTACGAAAAATTCCTGGAAACGTGCGAATGAGCTATATTGCCAATACCGCGAATGAACAAAAGGAAATGCTGAAAGCCTGCGGGCTCTCATCTATTGATGCATTGTTTGAGGACATACCCGAAAGGCTGAAACCGAAATCTTTCAATATTCCTCACGGCAAGTCCGAGTTGGAGGTTTCTGCAACAATTGAAAAAATGGCCTCCCGGAACTATTCCCATTTAACCAGCTTCCTCGGAGGCGGTTTTTACGACCACTTTATCCCTGCAGCAATAGATGCACTTGCGTCACGAGGCGAGTTCTATACTGCCTATACCCCCTATCAGCCGGAGCTCTCCCAGGGTACGCTGCAGTCTATTTATGAATATCAGACCGATATATGCCGCTTAACCGGCATGGAAGTGTCGAACGCCTCTGTCTATGACGGCGGCACGGCGTTATACGAAGCATGCCAGATGGCAATAAACGCTACGGGAAGAAACCGCATCATAATCGACGGCGGAGTTAATCCCATTTATCGAAAAATGATTCATACCCACACCTTGAACCTGTCAATTGAATTGTGTGAAGTTGCCGTTACCCACGGCCAGGGCGATAGAGAAAAAATCTTTGAGGCCCTCAACAAAGACACTGCCGCAATGATCGTTCAGAATCCCAATTTTTTCGGTGTCATTGACGATCACAGTGATATTGTCAATAAATGCCACAGCATGGGGATTCTCGTTATCCAGTCCACCTACCCGGTTGCACTGGCACTGATAAAAACACCGGGCGAGATAGGCGCGGATATTGCCACGGGAGACGGGCAGTCACTTGGCATACCGCTCTCTTTTGGCGGGCCATACCTCGGCTTTATGGCAACACGGAAAAAACTTGCGAGAAAGATGCCGGGGCGTATATCGGGCCTTACCATGGATACACAGGGCAGGGAAGGATTCGTCCTTACCCTTCAGGCACGGGAACAGCATATCCGGCGGGAAAAGGCCACCTCCAACATCTGCACCAATCAGGCGCTATGCGCTCTCAGAGCCAATATTTACCTGAGCCTTCTAGGCAAGGAAGGTTTAAAAGAAACTGCCCGGCTCTGTTTAAATAAAGCTCTATACATGAAAGAACGCTTAAAGGCGATTCCAAATATCAAAGTATATGAAGATTTGCCTGTATTTAACGAATTTGTTATCCGGCTTCCCATGGATGCAGGTGAGCTTGCCGGTATGATGATAGACCGGGGTTTTGCAGCGGGATTTCCATTAGGACGCTACTACCCGGGTATGGAAAACTACCTGCTGGTAGCAGTCACTGAAAAACGAACAAAGCATGATATCGACCTGTTTGCAGAAACTCTGGAGGACGCATTATGTCAATAATTTTCAAGAAATCAGTTCCCGGAAGAAGAGGTGTGCGTCTTCCCAAATGCGACGTTCCGGCAAGTACGGAGATTCCGGAAAAATACAGGCGCTTATCCGACGCTCCGCTTGTTGAGCTTTCAGAGATTGATGTGGTGCGGCACTTCACTGAGCTGTCCCTCAAAAATTACGGCGTGGATACGAACTTTTACCCGCTGGGATCATGCACCATGAAATATAATCCCAAAGTAACTGAAAAGCTCGCCGGCATGGAAGGCTTTGCATCCCTTCATCCCCTTCTTCCCCAGTTGAGGCACGGCGACCTGCTTACCCAGGGAGCCCTTGCCGCACTCTATGATCTGGAACATCTCCTCCGGGAGATATGCGGCATGGATGCATTTACACTGCAACCGATGGCCGGCGCTCATGGGGAACTCACCGCAATGATGATATTTGCCGCCTATCATAACAAAAAGGGAAATAAAAAATCGGAGGTGCTGATTCCGGACGAATCGCACGGGACAAACCCCTCCAGCGCGGCAATAGCCGGTTACGAAGTGAAACCGGTTCCCACTAACCGTGAGACCGGCGCCCTCGACCTGGAAGCTCTCCGGCAAAAGATCGGCGAACAAACGGCAGCACTGATGCTTACCAATCCCAATACCCTGGGCATCTTCAACTCTGACGTTGACAAAATTACAGAAATAGCCCACAAGTATGACGCACAGGTCTATTATGACGGGGCCAATTTAAATGCTGTCCTGGGTAAATTCAGGCCCGGCGACGCCGACTTCGATGCAGTGCATGTAAACCTGCATAAAACATTCGGGACTCCACACGGCGGCGGCGGCCCGGGATCCGGACCTGTCGGGGTTAAAAAACATCTCGTTGACTTCCTGCCAATCTCAAGAATTGTCAAACGCGATGACGCTACCTATGCTCTTGATTATAACTATCCCGACTCTATCGGCTATATCGCTCCCTTCTATGGAAACTTCTCCGTTTGCCTGAAAGCGTATATATACATCCTTTTGCTCGGTGCTGAAGGCCTTATTGAAGTGAGTGAGAATGCGGTACTTAATGCAAATTATATTCTTCATTCTTTGAAAAAAGAATATGACGTCCCCTACCTCAGGACATGCATGCATGAATGTGTTTTGTCAGCAAAAAAGCAGGTGGAGAACGGTGTTCACGCTCTTGATATTGCAAAGGCGCTCATTGATCGCGGATTTCACCCTCCCACAACCTATTTCCCGCTCATTGTCAAAGAAGCTCTTATGATAGAACCTACCGAGACGGAAAGTAAAGAGACTCTTGATGCGTTTATCTCTGCAATGAAGGATATTGCAGAGAAAGCAGCGAGTAATCCGGATGAGCTTCATAAGGCACCTGTTACAACTCCGGTATCCAGGCTCGATGAAACCCTGGCGGTTAAATCAATGAACCTGGTATTTCCCCTGGATGTTAATGAATAAAATATTGTTTAGGGTATCATGCGTTTCAGGCATTAATATATTTTCATATAGCTATTACACTGTTTCTTAAAAGTTTTATCCCAAGAATTTGGGCAAAACTCTTTTAGAAACAGTTATACAAATGAATTTGCACCTTGTACCGCAACACAACACACAATGCTGATTTATCAGTATAAGACATTATTATTGAGAAACGGTATAAATATTTGATTTTTTAACCGAAATTTACTATTATTATATAATAGGACTAAAATCAATTTAATAATAAAAGAGGAGCATTTATGCGTGCAATCAATTTAGTATTAATAATGATCTTTTTAGTTTCAACATTTTCCTTTGCACAAAGAACCAAGTTTGTTCAGCCGAAAAGAAACAATGTCGGCATTTACAAGAATGAAACAAGATCGGTTAATGAAAACTCAACTGTTACCGTCGGTCTTAATGACAGACTTAAGGTGCTAAAATCATCGCGTAACCACTATAAAGTCAGAACAGATGATGGAACTGTTGGCTGGATTGAAAAACGATTTGTAGCAAAAGCTTCGGGTAAATCCTTTCTATTCGATGATGCTGAAGTTATCGGATACCTGGATAACCCTACGCCGGTTTACATTATCGATGCTGACAGTAAG
>JAUXBV010000448.1 GCA_030619215.1 Fibrobacterota bacterium
CAAGAACTTTGCCATCATACACCTCTTCGGGAACCATCCCATATTTATTCATAATAGTGATTACATCATGAAAAGCACCCCCGCCGGCGAGGTTAAGGCTGCCATGCAACCTGACATATTTTTTGGCTTTATCACCATAAGCGTGCCGGATAACGAACATTTCCGAAAGGTTATATTCTCCCTTGCCCATGCGCAATAATTCAGACTCCAGGAATGAAATCGCTGAAAAAGACCAGCAGGTACTGGAGCGGTATTGGTTTTTTACCGAAGTGGCATCAAGCTCTTTTTCAATCGTAAAAACGTAGCCCTCTTCCTCGGGTTTTTGTTCTTCATCTTGCCCAAATGCGTTAAATGCAGTAACAATTCCTGCAAATACGAATAAAAGGATATAATTTTTCATAATAGGTTGTAATTATTGATTAAACATCAGTTTTACGTGGCGCAAATGTAGGAATTATTAAGATAGCCGCAAGCTTCAAATTACAAGCTGCTGGTTTTTAGCGACAGAAACCTTCTTTCAATTAACAGATAACCATTGCAAGTTAGAACGAAACCATTAACTTTGAACCTTGAATCCGCCTGAGGCGGACTTCGCTTCGCTCAGCTTTAAACATCTTCAATCACTGTTGTCCAGCCATACGGATCTGATTCTTCACCATGTTGAATTGCAGTGAGTTTTTTAAAGAGCTTTTCAGAAACTGGCCCTGCTTTCCCTTCTTCGCCAAAGGTATATGTTTTTCCTGTTTCGCGATCGTGGATAACCCCGATAGGTGTAATAACGGCGGCTGTGCCACAAGCACCGGCTTCCTCAAATTCTTCCAACTCTTCAATGAATACAGGCCTCTGTTCCACTTTCATTCCCATGTCTTCAGCTAACTTCCTTAAGCTCATATTAATGATCGAAGGCAAAATGGTTTTAGACTCAGGCGTTACATATGAATTTCCTTTGATACCGAAAAAATTAGCAGGCCCGGCTTCATCAATATATTTATTCTCTTTTGAATCGATAAATAAAACTGATGAATAACCTTCAACAACCGCTCTGTTTGCAGCTATCAGGCTGGCAGCATAATTCCCGCCGACTTTAATATGTCCGGTACCATGTGGGGCAGTTCTATCGTAGTCACTTACAAGCTGAATTTTAACAGGTTTGAATCCATTTTTATAAAAATAGGGGCCAACAGGAGCAACAAAGACCATGAAGAGGTACTCATCGGCTGGTTTCACTCCTACTTGTGGACCTGACCCAATAAGCAACGGGCGCAGATATAATGCCGCACCCGTGCCATATGGAGGGATATATTTCTTGTTTAGGTGGATCACCTTAAAAATAGCCTCTTTGAATTTTTCGGTTGGGACAGGTGCCATCATAATACCTTCAGCAGAACGTTGCATACGCTTTGCATTCTCTTCCCAGCGCAATATCCGGGCTTTGCCATCAATCCCTCTAAAAACTTTCATCCCTTCAAAAGCCTCTTGTCCATAATGGAGCGCTGTAGCTGCCATATGGATGTTAATGTGCTCTGAGGAAGTAAACTCCAGTTCGCCCCATTCTCCATTCCGAAAATAACAACGCACATTATAATCGGTCTTAAAATAACCAAAAGGTAAACTACTCCAATCTATACTCATAACATATATAATTTAATACATTTATTAACCGTTATTTCTTTACAAAAATAGAAAAATTGTTGAAATTATTGATTAATCCGATGATGTTTTTTTAAAAAATTTCTGGAGAAGAGAGAGATATACGCCATTTTGTCAGCCCTCCCCTATTGGCATATGCTTTGATTATTGAAAATTATTAATAGCAAACCTCATTCTTTAATTTATAAAATCAAATTACGATGCATAAAGGAACAATAGATGTAAAAACTGAAAATATATTTCCGATCATAAAAAAATTCCTATATTCTGATCATGAAATATTCTTACGAGAACTCGTATCAAATGCTGTTGATGCTACTCAAAAGCTAAAAACCCTTGTCTCTCTGGGCAAATTCAAAGAAGAGCTTGGTGACCTCACCATCCGGATCATTCTCGACAAAAAGGCGGGTACATTGTCAGTAATTGATAAAGGTATTGGAATGACAACCGATGAAATAGAGAAGTATATCGCCCAGATCGCCTTCTCAAGTGCAGAAGACTTTGTAAAAAAATACAAAGGGAAAAGTGAACAGGAAGCCAATGCCATAATTGGACATTTCAGACTTGGTTTTTACTCTTCGTTTATGGTTTCGGATAAAGTTGAGATACTGACCAAAACATATAAAAAAGGTGGGCCTACCAAGGCTATAAAATGGGAATGTGATGGCAGTCCTGATTATACGATCAACGAAATAGATAAAACAGAGAGAGGAACAGAAGTTATCTTGCATATCGCTGATGACTCAAAAGAATTCCTGGAAGAATACAGAATACTTGAGCTACTGAAAAAATACAGCAGGTTCCTTCCTGTTCCCATTGAGTTCGGAACTGAGAAAACATATGAAAAGGTTGAGGGTGAAAAAGATGAGAATGGTAATGATAAACAAATAGAGATTGAAAAGCCAAGAATCATCAATAACACCAGCCCGGCTTGGAGGCGTAAACCTGCTGAGCTGAAAGACGAGGACTATAAGAATTTTTACAGGGAATTATATCCCATGATCTTCGACGAACCTTTATTCCAGATCCACCTGAATGTTGACTATCCCTTTAACCTGACCGGGATTCTGTACTTCCCGAAAGTAAAAAACTACCTCGAAGTAAGGAAAGATAAGATTCAATTATATAGCAACCAGGTATTTATTACGGACTCTGTTGAAGGTATAGTCCCTGATTTCCTGACCCTGCTCCATGGAGTACTTGATTCTCCTGATATCCCATTGAACGTTTCACGGAGTTTTTTGCAAAGTGATGCCAATGTTAAAAAAATATCCAGTCACATCATGAAAAAAGTGGCGGATAAGCTGGAAGAATTGTTTAAAAAGGACAAAGAAGGATTTGAAAAGAAATGGGAAGATATTCAAATGTTTATTGAATATGGCATGATCTCTGAAGAAAAGTTCTATGAAAGAGCTGAGAAATTTGCGTTACTCAAAAATACTGATGGGAAATTCTTCACATTTAAGGATTACAAAAAACATATTAAAGATAATCAAACTAATAAAGATAAAAAGTTGGTTTATCTCTATACGACCAATGCTGATGAGCAGCACAGCTATGTTCAAAATGCCAGGGATAAAGGTTATGATGTTCTCAGTTTTGAAGGCCCGCTGGTTAACCATTATATCAATGCACTGGAGCAGAAATTTGAAAATGCTCAATTTACGCGCGTTGATGCAGATGTAATTGAGAAATTGATTGCAAAAGAGGATGAGCAGCCATCAAAACTTTCGGAGAAAGAACAGGGACGGCTTAAAGAGAACATTGAAAAAAACGTTAATAAAGAAAAATTTACTGTGGTTTTTGAGAGCCTGAGCGAAACCGACCTTCCCGTGATAATAACCCAACCTGAATTTATGCGCCGGATGAGAGATATGTCAAAACTGGGCGGTGGCGAAATGTCATACTTCGGGAATATGCCTGAAACTTATAACCTGGTCATAAACACGAATCACCAGATGATTGGTCAGATACTGGAAACAAAAACCGAGAAAAAACAGACCAGGCTCATTAAGCAACTTACTGATCTGGCACTGCTCTCTCAGAACCTTCTTAAGGGTGAAGAATTGACAGCGTTTATTAAGAGGAGTGTGGAGATTATTAAGTAGGCAGTCTCCAGTCGGCAGTAGGCAGTTGCCAAGAGACAGGAGACAGGAAACAGGAAACAGGAATCGGGAAACGGGAGACTGCCGACTGCCGACTGCCGACTGTAGACTACCG
>JAUXBV010000135.1 GCA_030619215.1 Fibrobacterota bacterium
ATGTTTTTTTATTAAAAAAACTATTTTTTCTAATCGGGTTAAATCACCTATAAAATCTTATTATTTCAAGATTTATGGTATAAGAACCGATATATATATTTGGATACAAAAGCATCGGTTTTACCATAAAAATTCCATATAGCGTTTTTATGAAACTCATAGATTCTCTACTAAATTCTTTAAGCCTGAGCGAAGAAGACAAGAAACTGATTAAAAAGGTTTTCTTCATCTCAATGGCAGTCTGTATAGTTATTATCGCTGCTGCATGGATAATTCAACGCGTATCAATAAAAAAGCTTGACTTAACCGATACTGCCGACGGCTCTTCGGAGGCGGATGTTTCCGTTCTCTATAGTAAAAAAAGCAATGACCTCCTCCCCATACACATTGAGGCTCACAAATATGCTGCTGAGCAAAATAAAAATGACATGAACTTTAATAAAACAATTAACCATCTTTTAAGAGTTCTTTCGGTTGAAAGAAACAATCGAAAAATCAAGTTTGACCTCGCAATAGCATACCTGAAAGCCGGAATATATGGAAAAGCAGATGACACATTCAGAGAGCTTGCTGATGAAGATATCTCAGACAGCTTAACTGACCCGATTATGTCACGGTACGGGCTCACCCTTTTCTTCAGTGGGAAAATAGACGAAAGTATTGCTCAGTTAGAAAAAACCCTTGATAAGTTTCCCTCTTCAAAAGAGGCATATTGTTATCTCGGGCAAATCGAGGCAGCGCAAAACCTGGCCTCTGAAAAAGCTGAAGAGTATCTTAAAAAATCTCTTCAACTTGATCCTCATTATGCGGAAGCCTGGTACCAGCTTGCCAGATATAATATGGGCAAACCACATGCGGGTGAGGATGATTATAATAGCGCCCGTAAATGCCTGCAGAAACAGCTGGAGATCGAGCCGCTCAATCCGAAGGCTCATTCAAGGCTTGGTATGGTCTATTATTACCTCCAGAAACCGCATCTTGCGAAAAAATCTTACAAGACAGCCCTGACTCTGAATGAAAATGATTATAATACCCATTATAATCTGGGTGAGCTGTACTACACTTTATTTAATGATCCGAAAAAGGCACTTAGCGAATTTAAAAAGACTGTTTCCATTAAAAATGACCATGCTGAAGCAAATTACAAAATCGGTTTGATTGCTTTAGAAAATGATCAATATAAGGAAGCTATTCGCTTCTTTCGGGAAGCGCATAAATATGCACCCCAGAATATCCGCGTTTTACTTCAGTTGGGTGTTACTTACGAGAAAATGGAAATGAAGAAAGAAGCGGTCTCAGTTTACCAGTCAATTCTTGATCTTGACAAACTCAATGATGTTGCGCTTCAGAAGCTTAAACTTCTCCGTAGTAGGGAATAGAGATACAACAACAATATGTTGTATCTTAAAAACATGTTTTCTGATCAGTTACTGCTTTTTATAAAAACTTTAAAAAAAAGATTTGATTTTTTTCTCCAAAAGGTTATAATTTGTAAGTGTAATAGTGTGATATTACAGAAGTTAAATATATCCTGTTTTTAATAGTATCTTTACAAAACAATAATTCTTTTTCACAACAACTTAGGATCTGTAAAATGGGCAATATTACAAAAAAAGATCTCGTAGAAAGAATATCTGAAAAAACCGGTCTCACTCAAGTGGACACGAAGATTGTTATAGAAAGCTTTTTGGATTCCGTATCGAAAGCTTTGCAAAGCGGAAATAATATCGAGATCAGAGGTTTTGGAAGATTTAAAATAAAAGAGAAGAGAGCCCGCACTGCCCGTAACCCACGTACCAACGAACATATTCAGGTTGAAGCTGGATTTAAACCGATCTTCGAGGCGTCAAAGGAACTTCGCAATCGTATTAATAACAGCTATACAAAGCAAAATACCGAAACAGGACTTGCTTCTGAAGAGTCCCTGTAATTATTGCTGTCGTATTAACATATTCCTTTTCAGTCAATCTATTGTGAATCCCAATAGTCAATTGCCAATTTTTTCAGTTCATTATACCACTTGCGAATTTCTTCTTTTGGCACGTCAAGCTCGGCAGCGACAATATCGGGTGAAGTGCCGCATTCTATCCGTGCAACCGCGTTCCATTTCTGCTTAGGGGTGATCTCCTCCGGCGTTTTGTCCTTCTTCCCATCCCGTACGGCAACTGTTTCACCTTTCTCTTCCCCTGTTTCCACAGGGACTTCCTTACCTTCTTTTATCGCTTCAATCACTTTCTCAAGTGTCTCCCCAAAAGGGACATCCTCTTTATACCCCATTGACGAATAACGAATAATACCGTCGGGATCTATAACAAAAAGTG
The DNA here is from genome assembly GCA_030619215.1 of Fibrobacterota bacterium. Classification (GTDB taxonomy): domain Bacteria; phylum Fibrobacterota; class Chitinivibrionia; order Chitinivibrionales; family JANQEN01; genus JAUXBV01. The sequence continues at coordinate 2,322 of JAUXBV010000135.1, forward strand.
CAGGAAGGGACTTCACGCCATATCGCTGCGCGGTTTTTTTATAGGGATCAAAAAGAATCGGCAGGGTATAATTTTTTTTCTTTGCGAAAGGAACGACGATCCCCGCCCCCTTCGTGTCTATGCTAATAAGGAAAATCTTAATATTTTCGCCTTTGTGCTTGTTATAAATTTTTTCCAGCTCAGGAATCTCTTTATGGCAGGGTTTACAGTATGTAGCCCAGAAGCTGACTATTACTATGTGCGGAGTATTATTGACATACGGTTTAACTAACTTTTTACCGCACCATACCCGCAGCGATTCTCTCTTGCCGGAAAGCGACGGCATTGAAAAAGTCGGTGCTTCCGTTCCAGGGGGGAGAATTGACGCCTGAGTAATTTCAGGCATTATTGCTACTACTGTTAAGCATGCAATAATAAATGAAATAGAGTGCCTAAGCAAAATCTTTCTCATCAAATCTCCTTTATAAATATATGATAACCACAATTAAAATTGGAGTTTTGGAGTATCGGAAAAAAATATATCCATTACTCCGGCAAAATTTATTTTCAGAGGCAAGTATTCTTAATAAAACTGTTTACAATTATATATTAGCCGCTATTACATTGCAACTATCGATTCATTGAATCGAGGAAATCTACGTTACTCTTAGTATTACTGATCTTCTCAATAATAAATTCCATCATTTCTATCGGCCCGCGTGCCGTTGAGGAGAGGAATTTACGCAATACCCACATACGGTTCAGTTCTTCGGGGGTCAGCAGAAGCTCCTCTTTACGGGTGCCGGATCTCATCAGGTCAACCGACGGGAAAAGTCGCCTGTCAGATATCTTTCTGTCAAGTACCAGTTCCATATTGCCGGTTCCTTTAAACTCCTCAAAAATGACATCATCCATTCTACTACCGGTTACAATAAGCGCCGTTGCTATAATGGTCAGGCTACCGCCGTTCTCAATATTTCGTGCGGCACCGAAAAAACGCTTCGGTTTGTAAAGTGCCTGGGAGTCAACACCACCGGAAAGGATTCTGCCGGAATGCGGTGCTACGGTATTATGTGCACGGGCAAGACGCGTAATGCTGTCAAGCAGGATGACAACATCTTTATTATGCTCAACAAGACGCTTCGATCTTTCAATCGCCATTTCCGCAACAACAACATGCCGTTCAGCCGGTTCATCAAAGGTAGAGCTTATTATCTCGGCATTTACCGAATGTTTCATATCGGTTACTTCTTCGGGACGCTCGTCAATAAGAAGCACTATGAGAAATACTTCCGGATGGTTATGCAGGATTGCATTTGCAATATTTTTCAACAGTACCGTTTTACCGGTTCTTGGCGGCGCAACAATAAGTCCACGCTGCCCCTTGCCAATTGGAGTAAACAGGTTCATGATACGGCTTGAAATCTCTTTTTTATCATATTCGAGGTTAAACCTCTTATCAGGAAACATGGGGACCAAATCATCAAAATTAATCTTCTTCTTACACTCTTCCGGATCCTCAAAATTGACCATTTCAACCCTCAGCAGAGCAAAATAGCGCTCTGAATCTTTGGGGGGACGAACCTGTCCGGAGACTGTGTCTCCTGTTCGTAAATGAAAACGCTTTATCTGGGAAGGTGAGACATAAATATCATCAGGCCCGCTCAGATAGCTATTCATAGGAGAGCGAAGAAAACCAAAACCGTCAGGCATAATCTCAAGGACGCCTTCTGCAAACATTTGTCCCTGTTTTGCAGCTTCAGCCTTTAGAATATTAAAGATTAGCTCCTGCCTGCCCAGTTTTCGATCGCTGATATTGCACTCTTTGGCTACTTCGTTCAGCTCTGTCATAGATTTTGATTTAAGTTCAACAACATTCATAAGTAAACCTCTGCTTGTTATGAAAAAGTAGAAAGATTATTGGAGATAAGTATAATCCAAATATTATTACTTATCAAGAATTTGAAGTTCTTTGTGATTTATAGCGATTTTTCTTTATCGAGATATTTTAATCTTTTTCAAAGGATCTACCGAACGTTACCCCACTTTGAAAGAGATCGGTTTACAATATAACAATATTTTCTATACAAAACTGAATATTATGATTACATTTTGGATAGGGTATTATATTATTGAACCGAAAAATAAGGGGGTTGAAAAGTAAACGTATCTCTAATAATATAATGGAAAAGTTAATTTTATGCTTAATAAAATGGTGTTATGCAAACATTTTGTCAAATTTTTTTACTCTGTCCTCAGCCTCGAATTTCCTTATTGTTATTATATAATCCAAAATAACTACTTGCAAATATAATTATCTGTTTTACAAAATGGCAGAATGTTTTCTTTTCTTCTTTATGCATTGCCGCCTTACTTTAAAGCTTCTTTTTTTGAGTTATAAATATCACGATAAAAGCTTACTGTATCAAAAATCTCCTGCTCCATTAACGGCTCCCCGTTCAAAATCAGATTAGCCATATTCCTGCCAATTCCCGGTCCCATCATAAAACCCTGACCGCACATGCCCACAGCAAGGTATAATCCCTCAATCTCATTTACCTTTCCGCAAATCGGTGATCCATCGGGAGTCATCGGATACAGCCCCCGCCATACTCTTCGTATGAGCATATTCTTAAGCCGCGGTATCAGGTCTATCATACGCTTTGCTAGTATCGGCAGAAATTCAGATGTGGATTCCTTATTGGCTCCGATAAAAAGCTTACTCGGTGTATAGCAGAAGATTATCGGTCCTTCATGACTCTGTCCAAAGTAAAAATTGTCCGTTTTGCCTTCTTCCCCGGGGCGCATATCGACAATAAGAGGCCCCAGAAACTGCTCCATTGGAGCAGATATTCCAGCCTCATGGCTGTCAGGTAGAACTGGTATGTCAAGTCCTATAAATCCACCAACATGTCTGGCAAATGCACCGGCAGCATTTACAACCACTGGTGTACTATAAACTCCTTTGTTGGTAGATACTTCCTTTATGGTTCCGTTATTGATTTTTATGTCTCTTACGGCTTCCTTAAAACGATACGCGCAACCTCGTTCTACTGATTCCTTATACAGTGCATTTGCCGCCAAAAGAGGCGAAACCTGGCCGTCGTCAGGTGAATAGGTGCCTCCTAACAACCCTTCCGGGTTAATTCCCGGAACCACCTCTTTAATACCCTCAGCATCTATCCAATCAATATTCAATTGGTAATTCTTTTGAATCGGAAGCAGGCTTTTAAGAGTATCCTCTTCCATTTGTCTATAAACAGGAAAACAATATCCGCCCTTTTTCCATCCTATAGAGCTTCCATACGTCTCTTCCCACCTGCTGAAAATTTTCAGGCTTTCCCGACATAATAGAATCTTTGCAGGATCGGAATGGGTTGCCCGCACCCCGCCGATTGCCGTTTTATTCTGACCCTGCCCTACGGACGATTCAGCTTCTAAAACAAGTACCTTCCGGCCTTCCAGTGTCAGGAAAAATGCTATAGGTAGCCCTACACTTCCCGCACCTATTATAATAGCGTCATAATTGTTTTTCATATAATCATTATCTACTTCCCTTTTACGCCCGCAAAAACACCGAGAGGTACCTCCATATCCAACGGCCTGTGAATGGGTGACGTAACCTCTTCTGAATCCACTCCTTCCTCTCTGAATATTCGCTGTATCAGCTCCGTACACGTTTTGCCGCCGCAAGCGCCCATTCCTGTGCGCAAAGCAGCCTTAAGCTGGTTCATGTCGCGGTAACCCGCACGGATCAGCTTTACGATCTCCCCTTTTGTAACCCGCTCACAACGGCATATTACCGTTTTTTCATCCTTTACCGGCGCCTCGCCTAATGCGCTCTCCTCAGGTGTCTGAATCCGCACTCCTGCTACACTCAAACGGTCTTCAAATGGCACCTCAATATATAAAACCAAGCAACGATCCTGAGATTTGGCATTCTTGATCTTACCAACCTTCCCCAGTCCTACCCGTTTTCCTATCATGTCAACGGTAATAACTTCATCATCAACATTAATTTGCCCTTCAGCAAACTCAAAGGGAATCCTTAACAGTGCTTTTTTACAATCTTTATCATAAGTCTCATCAACAAGGATAATAGCCAGCCCCGGGCATGCCAGGACACACTTATTACAACCTGTACAAACATCACCTTTAAAAAACGGGAGTCCTGTTAGTAATCCTTTTTCCTTTTCAATTCCCTGTTTTGGACATACATCTATGCACGGGTCACAGGGAATCTCCTGCACACACCGGATAATGGGGTATATCTTCCCGACAATAGTCCTGATGTCCAGAGATTTAGTTTCTCCGGGCTTACCCTTTAATATTTCATGCAGATTATCCCACTCCTTGGGGATATCAACCGCACCTTTAAGCTCCTTAACGATTTTTCGCCCCTGTATACGGCCGCTGAACATTGCTGCACTTGCCTCGGCAATCTCCTCAGCATCACCGGCTATAAACGCCTTCATATCATATTGCTTAGCCTTTTCGTAAATCTCGTTGATGGGCGAAAGTCCCACTGCAATAAGAAGCGTATCTACCTTAAACACCCTCTCTGTTTCCGGAACAGGTTTGAAGTTACTATCAACTTTACAGATTGTCACGGATTCAAGGTTCTCTTTCCCATACACCCGGAGAACGGTATGCGATGTGTAAACCGGCACGCCGAACCTTTGCAGCTTGTCAAGATGGACCTTATAGCCTCCGCAGTAAGGCAGGGCCTCAACCAGTCCGACAACTTCGATACCAGCCTGCAATGCGTGGTAACCGGCTATCAGTCCGACATTACCACCGCCACAGATAAAAAGCCTTTCAGTGGGTTTAACCAGATCACGATTGACCAGAGTCTGAAAAGCGCCGGCACCGTAAATACCGGGCAGGTCACACCCCGGGAAGGCCAAAGATTTTTCACGCGCTCCGGCAGCAACTAAAAGCACTTCCGGCTCAACAAGTACGTAGCTGCCCTGCCTGACCACGCCTACTTTCCCATCGTAAAACACTCCAACTGCCGGTGAGTCCAGCCAGATATCCACCAGTTTCTTTTTATACTTTTTTAACTTCTCTTCAAGCAGATGCGCGATGTCAATCCCACGGGTTCCTGCGTAGCAATCTTCGACAGAGCCGAAGAATTTGTGTGTCTGCAAAGTAAGCTTACCGCCCAGGATATGTTTATCATCAACTAAAATTGATTTTATACCGAACTCAGCCAATTCCAATGCAGCGGATAATCCGGCAGGGCCTCCGCCGATAATAAGGCATTGTGTCTTTACAGTAGAGATAGAGGCGGTTTTGGGTAAAGAGTCATCTGACGGCAGCACCGGTCTCCCTTTACAACTTTGCAACACCATATTATCTCTGACCGGTGCCATACATCCCTTCACCGGTACCCCGTCAGCGATAACCATGCACTGCGAGCATTGTCCGTTAGCACAATATATTCCCTGCGGCGCGCCGTCATTGTAATGATAAAGTCGGAGGCCAAGCGGTCTTAGGA
>JAUXBV010000353.1 GCA_030619215.1 Fibrobacterota bacterium
GCAAGGTATTTGTCATGGATGATCTGCAGAAGCCGATTGCCGTCGCTGATCCCAAGGGTGGGGTGTACCGCAGGCGTGTCAAAATCCGGTTTTCAAGAACCATGGAATCGGAGATTTACTTCCGTATTTTCCCGGATACCCTGTTTACTCTTTACAAGGATACGGTTACCCTGCGCACCGAAGGGGTCTATACCATTGAATATTATTCACAGTCTAAAGCCGGCTATAAGAGCCCGATACGCAGGGAACAATACCTGCTGGACTGGACAGCCCCCCGTGTAACCCTCTCAGTTAAGAAGGGCCTGAAAGATTCGGTTTCCGTATTCTTCGACTGCAGCGAAAATGCTTCAATATATTACACCATTGACAGGACAAGCCCCTTTTTCAGCAAAACAACAAAAATTACCGGAAACAAATTTACGAAATCTAAAGACAGAATCAGTATTTATCGCGGCCTCGAAACAAAGCTGGCTTTTTACGCAGAAGATGCGGCGGGTAACCAGGGCGCTATTTCTGTAATCGATATTTTCAAACCGCGTGCAGTGCCGAGTATCCCGTCAAGCAAGAAAAAGGTATACGACCGTATCCTCTCACTCTCTCTCAATACCTATGATGACAGGTCGCAGATATACTATGAGCGCCATGGCAGAATCCCGACTATGGAATCTCCCGTGTTTATGGAGCCGATAACCCTCCTGCACTCAGATACGATTCAAGCTTTTGTTGTTGACGCTTCAGGGTATCGCGGTAAAGCGGACATCTTTGTCTATCTCATAGACCTGCCGCCCTCACCCCATTTCACCGTTGCTCCCGAGATTGCTGATCTTGGTAAGGAGGTTACCTTTAATGCATCCGGAACGCTTGATCATGAGAGTAACCTGCGCTCCCTTACCTTTTTGTGGGATTTTGACGGAGACGGAACGGTTGACGTCAGGCGAAAGGGCGAGCCGGTAATTACCCATCTGTTTCAAAAGCCCGGAAAATACAATACAGCCCTGAAGGTCGTTGACCCGATGAAACGCTCAGCAGAGATCAGGCATGAAATCCTGGTGCGCGGTATCTGCCCCGATAACATGGTTTTTGTCCCGCGGGAAAGCGGCCGCTCCTTTTGTGTCGACCGCTACGAATGGCCCAATAAAAAGGGCAAGGTTCCCAAGGTACAGGTATCGTGGATCCGGGCTAAAATGTATTGCTATGACGAAGGAAAACGGTTGTGTACCGCTGACGAATGGCAGTACGCATGCAGCGGCAGAATACAGAAAGTAATTAAGGGAGGAGGCACCCTGGGCAGGTATCCATACGGCTCCCAGTATAAGGAGGAGCGGTGCCCAACCGAAGGGGACAAGGTCTTCAAGTCGGGGCAATTTGACAAATGTAATGAGAAGTTCGGAACTTTTGATATGGTCGGAAATTTGTGGGAATGGGTTTCCGATAAGCAGAACGGTGCTCCGACGATAATGGGCGGCTCCTTTAAATACGGAAATAAGGCGCATTGTGGTTTCAGCTCTGAGAGCAGTTTGATTGAAGGGGCAAAATATACGGGATTCCGATGCTGCAAATGAAAAAAATAATTATCATAATTATCTTTTTTGGATCCTGCGTTTTCGCGGGTAAAGGCATGTATGCTGATTCCATTGACTGGATTATCGAAGATGCCCTGGAGGAGGAATTCATTGCATTGGAAAGCTCCGAGATTATAACCTCCTCAGACTTTAAGGATGCATTGAAATATTACAGAGACGGGGATTACCGGCAGGCGTCAGCGATCCTGGATAACCTGCTGAATCTTAACCTGCCTGACGGGCGTACCGATTTTGTCGCTTTTATTACTGCTGAGTGTTTCCGTAAACTGGCCATGAAAGAGAAAGCCCTGCATGCATACAAATTAATTATTAGCCGTTTTCCGAACAGTGATAAGGTCCCCGCAGCATATTTTCGCATACTCCAGTATGCGTATGAAAATAGGGAGTCTTCCTTTGCAGATACCATTCTTATCCTTTTTGAGAAAAAGTATAAAATTCACCTGTTGTATAACTCAGTGCTCTATGTTGTCGGAAAACTCTATTTCCAGACCGAACGCTATGGCGAAGCAAGTACACTGCTGCTGAAAATTCCTAGAACCTCATTCCGCCATTTTCAGGCACAATTTCTTTCCGCGCTTTCTTTTATTCAACTCAAAAAGTATAAGAAAACTTTGCTGATCCTTGAATATATCCGGCAGAATTCAACCGATCAGGAGCTGATTGCAAATGCCAATACCATAACGGGCGACATCTATTTCACCCGGAAGAATTATACAACATCACTGTCTTTCTACAGAAATGTCCGGAAGGAAAGCTCCATGTACAGTTACGCGCAGGTAAAGATGGCGCGGATATACATGAAAAAGAAAAATTACCAGAAAGCACGCGAAATTACCCGGCCTTTTCTTGGCAGGGGCCGTAAATCAGAGAACTTCTTTGAGATGGCCTCGATACTGGAGCAGATATATACGCTGGAGGAGCAGAAGCAGAAAGCTGCAAAGGTAAAAAAGCTGGTTGATAAGCAGAACATTAATGCCCGCATCTCCTTTGAGGTCGGCGAAGAGCTGGTTCGCGTCTATAAGATGATTCGCTCATGGCGGATTATTGAATACACGGGCCTGGAAAGAAGGGATAAAAAGCTTGCCAAGGAGGCGCAGAAGAATGTTAAGCAGCTACAGGCCCTGCGGAAAAAGTTCAGAGCACTGCTGTATGAAATAGGCGCCATAGCATCTCCCGGTGAAGAGGTGGAAGGCCTGGCACAGCAGCGTTACATTACCATGCTCAGGAAGGACATTGTACGTATTGAGGGTGTTGTAAAAAGGGAGAAAGATGCGTTAGTGAAGCTCACCGAACTGCAGAAGGAAAAGAAGAAGGACACGTTAAAGACAGCGAAAGAGGATTCGCTATTGACAATAGAGAAAAGCGCCTGGGTTGACAGTGCCCAGGTTGCCCTTGTCGATATGAAGCAGGAATATGACCAGTTGAAAAAGGTATTCCTTGAGTCGGGGAGTGAGGCTGAAAGATACGGCAGGGAGATGCAGGCAAAATATGTTGACTGGGCATTTATGCGCTACCAGGAAAAGAAAGCGGAGCTTGAAAAAATGCGGGAGGAGATTGTATCGCGTTCAAGGAAGAAGCGTGATGCTGAAACTCTGGACACAACAGCTCAGGATACAGCCGGCCTGGAAACCGGCACAACTGAGGACACAACTCCGGCTGAGAAGAAACCTGCCGCCGGGGAGGGAGAAGTCGATGTTGTTTCGCTCTTTACAGAGATGGATATTGACAAGGTGATTAAATCGATAAGCGATGACCGTACCAGGCTTGTTGAACACGTAGAGATGCTTCTGGACGCCAGCCCGGGAAGCAGCTACAATCCCCAGGTGCTGTTTCGCCTTGCAGAGCTGTATTTTGACGAGGCAAGTGAAGTTTTTGACCGCCGTCTTATCGAATATGAGAAGCTTATGGAAGAGGGCGGTGACTCGGCAGCACTCGATTTCCCGAAGTACACCCTTGACAAGACCATAGAAATCTACGACCGGATCATCGATAATTACCCGAAAGACTGGCTTGCGGATGACGCCATGTTCTTCAAGGCCCTGGCAATGAAAAAACTGGGCTACGAGGAAGAGGCGAACGATGAGTTTACCCGCCTGATTACTACCTACCCGGAGAGTGAGTTTTTTGTGGAAGCCAATATGAACATCGGCAGCTATTACTTCGCCAATCCCAAGGTGCAGGAGGGTAAAGGGTACAAGCTGGCTGAGGAGGCGTACCGGCGTGTCCTGCAGTTCCGCGACCATCCCCAGTTTGTCTATGCCATTTATCACCTTGGCTGGTGCTATTATATGCAGGATCAGTACACCGACGCCATTGCCGTGTTTAAATATCTTATTGAAGAGGTTGATCTTGACTTTGACATAACAAAACTGGAAGAGAAACAGGTATTGAATCCCCTGATGCGCGAGGAGGCTATTGATTACATTGCGATCAGCTTCAATGAGCAGGATGATATTGAAGGTGCAATCAAGTTCCTTACCCTGATCGGAAATATCGATTATGCGGCAAAGGTGTTTAAGCGTATCGGTGAGCTACGTGAGGAAGACCTTGATTATGACGCCGCTGTTAAGGTATACAAGCGCCTGATAAATGAGTATGCCCTAAGCAGTGTATCTCCCCACGCATCGCAGAGCATGATTAAAATCTTCGAGAGTAACAATAAGCATCAGAAAGCTATGAAGGAGCGTGAGAATTTCTTCAAGCGTTATGCCAAAGGGACAGCATGGTATGCCGGGAATATCAAGAAGGATACTGTTCATATTGCTGCGGTTGATTCTATGACCATTGCCATGGGCCTTTATGTTGCGGATGAGCTGTATCGTAAAGCGGAGGAGCAGAATAACAGTCAGCTTTTCATGAGAGCGCTCGAGAATTACGAGCAGATAGTTGCAGCCTACCCCGGCAATCCCATCGCTTCCGAGGCACTGTGGAATTTTGCCATCATACTGGATAAAAAGCTCGGAAAGAAAAAGAGAGCGTATAAAGCATTTATCTCCTACAGCCGCCTTCAGCAGGCGGGTCAGGAAAGGCGTGAGCAGGCGGCACTGAACGCTATTGC
>JAUXBV010000347.1 GCA_030619215.1 Fibrobacterota bacterium
CACCACAGCCTTGCCTGATTCTATGCGTTTGTTAATCTGCTCGTAGGTTTTCATGACTCATTCCATTAAAAAAGTAAAGGCTCTGTTTTTATCGATGTATTAACTATATAAGTATAAAAATGCGTTAATCTATATGAGCATACAAAATAACTTTTGCGACAAATAAATTATTGAATGTAAGAAATAATTTTCAGGCAGCCATTAAAATTGTATTTTAGTAACCCTGTCAGCTTGATTAATTTATAGTCAGGAAAAATTTAGAGTTAGGAAATTCCATGCAGACACCAGCCTCCCCAAAAGGGACCCGTGATTTCTATCCTGAAGATATGGCTCTGAGGGAGTATATCTTTTCAACCTGGGATAAAACATGCCGGAGATACGGTTTTGAAAAGGTCGATGCCCCGATCTTTGAGCATCTTGAACTTTACACGCAAAAAAGCGGCGAAGAGGTGGAAAACCAGCTCTACACGTTTAAAGATAAAAGCGGACGGCAGCTTGCCCTGAGACCTGAGATTACACCATCTCTTGCAAGGATGGTCGCCCTGAAAGGCTCTTCCCTGAAAACACCGATCCGCTGGTATTCCATACCGAGACTTTTCCGGTATGAAAAAATGCAGAAAGGCAGGCTGAGGGAGTTTTTCCAGCTCAATGCCGATATTTACGGCATACCGCATGCAACAGCAGATGCAGAGCTCATTGCCTTGTCAGTGGATACCATGAGGGACCTCGGATTCGACACTGATGATTTTACCGTGCATGTATCAAGCAGAAATCTTCTTGAGGAATTGTTTGTCAGCCTGTCGATACGGAAGGATTCCATCCCCTCCCTCTTCGCCGTCCTTGACAAGCAGCACAAGCTGCCTGAAGATGCTTTTCTTGAAGAATTACGTAACTTTCTCAATGATCCTGTCATTGCCGCAAAGGTAAATACTCTCCTGCACGCCGGTTCCCTGGAAGAAATAAAGGCTCTTGCCGGATCCTCACCCGCTCTTGACGAGCTGGATACGCTCTTTACGCTTATTAGCCACTACGGTATGTCGGAGTATGTGACCTTTGATATCGGCATTGTCCGCGGCCTGGCCTATTATACGGGCATTGTATTTGAGCTTCTGGACAAAAAGCGTAACCTCCGCTCTATTGCGGGCGGTGGACGCTATGATAACCTTGTCAAACTATATGGCGGCCCCGATACTCCTGCTTCAGGTTTTGCAACCGGGGATGTTGTGTTATTGGAAATGATGAAGGAAAAGGGTGTTATTCCTCACCCTGCACCTCGTTCCACTGTTTACATTGTATCGTTAGACAGAAACAAACCGGAAAAAGCAATCGTAATTTCCCGGAAACTTCGTGATATCGGAATAAGCGCTGAATTTGCACTAAAACCCCTCGGTGTTGGTAAACAGATGAAACTGGCAGATTCTGCACGGGCAAAGATTGTATTGTTCGTCGGCGGTGATGAAGAGAAGGAAGGCAAGCTGAAAATCCGCAACATGGTCTCAGGAGAAGAAAAGTTAATACCAATTGATTCAGTTTCTGATGAGATTATAAAACAGACTAATTGTTAATTGGCAATTCATAATTAACAATTTATTTCCGGGTATTTGATGATATAAATACAGGTAGCTGTAAACGAAGTTATGCCTTATGCCTGGCATAGGAGAGAGCTGCTCTTGATGTCCGGCCGAGATCGGATATTTCGCATCTCACCTTTTCCATCCTTCCCGCAAGCTTATCTTGTGTTATACTGTCAAGTGCAATGGCAGTTGCAATGAGCAGTTGTATTTCACCCCTTACTTTTTTAAGCACGGGATTGTTTTCACACAGCTTCTGCCACTGCGAACAGTCCTTCTCAAGCAGGCTCTTTTCATCTTCTATCTCCAAAAATATACAGGACCGTTGTTCAATAATTTTAATACAGTTTACCGGATCCGAGTCGATATCAAGAGTTTCGGTCATTTGCTTTATACGTTCGTATTTATCCCTGATACTTCTCAAAATCGGTTCTATGTTTTTTGTTTTCATTTACTTTATCCTATTAATCAAACTTTATGCATACCATATATCAACCAGTAACGGTAATACTCTTCGGCTGCCCGTTATCATCGGAAACCAATTTCTGGGATTTCACCGTTTCTACAGCCTCTTTCCATGCGTCTCTCAGGTCAACGAGGTACCCCAGTACCTCCTTTACAAACTCCTGTTTACCCTTTGTATTGGCGTGAACAAGGCGCCAAAGCATGTAATCATAAAGCTTATAGAGGTTCTGAGCGATTTCCCCGACTTCAAGCTTTAACGAGCTCATCAGTTCGGTGACCGCATCCTGCACCTTAAACAGGTACTTTGTACGCTCCTCGATCTTCTTTTTATCAGGAAATACTTCCAGGGCAAGGCGACAATGTTTAATTGCCACATCGTACGCAATAAGAATAAGCTTGCCCTGGTCAGCGGTATCAATATTCGCAGTTTTGTAGGTTGAATACCCGTCCTTCATTTTCTACTCCTTTCTATTGCCCTGAATAAAAGCCTAACTGGCTCATCATATTTGCACTCTGGGCTTGTAGTCGGCTCATCGCCTGCTCCATGGCGGCGAATTCTTTTATAAGGCGTATTCTGTATGATTCAATTCTGGTTTCAAGGGTCATAATTCTATCGTCACATCTCTCTTTGGCTTTGGTCCATGACTGCTGGCGCATCGTAATAACACCATCCTGCGTGTCTGTCAATTTTTTGACCAGCTTCTCAAGGTGTCCTGAAATCCCTTTGGAAAACACAAAGGTAGCTCCCCCGCTGCCTGGCGGGGCAGTAATAGTTAACCCCGTGGCAGGCCCATCCTTAAAAGTAACAAGGGCGCCGGCTCTAGGCTCCGACTGATACCACGGACCGGCAAATGGCAGCGTACGCTGTATTTCATAATGTATGCCATCCCCCATCTCGTTAAGAGTATACACACCATCGGTAGTATCGTCCGTATACGTTCCCATTACGACATTTGGATTGTCAGAATATCCTCTTGTTATAAAAAGGTTCTGGACATCTTCGAATGATTCCGTCAGCGCCTCTTTGAATACTTCCCTGTCAAGCTTCAATTCACTTGAATTTACATCCGTCTTCAATCCAATCATACTCAGGGAAGAGATATCACTCGTTCCCGTAATGTCAAAGTTCATCTTAAATACAGCACGCACCTGGTCAAGAATCATGCGGGCCGTCATATCACCGGCAAGGGCGCCTTTTCTCTCCCCTTCCTCTTCATCGCCGTATACGGTGCTGTCTTTGACATATCGTACTAATGCATTGAAAGTATTTACCAGCCCCTCCACATTATCCGTAATGGCGTCAAAGTCACGCGTCAAGTCAACGGTGACAACCTCACCAACAGATGTTTTATGAAAATCCAGGGTAACGCCGCTTATAAAATCACTCGCGCTATTTTTATCTGATTGCATGTGAATGCCATCAACACTGAAAAACGCATCCTTACCAACGGAAAGGACATTCTGCCCGGCATAGCCGATATCTGTGGTGTTAAAAGAATAATCAGTCCCGCCCATGGTAAGTGAGCTGATTGCCAGCGAAGATTTCCCGGCAACCACGTCGGTCAGTATCAGTGTGCCGTCACCCGCATCGATCTCAGCAGTGACCATACCATGGAATGTGTCTTCTATCTGCGCAAGAAGGTCGTCAATTGTGCTGGTGGCTGTAACAAGGAAAGAATTACTGACTTCATTACCCTTATTATCAATGCCGCTGTACTCAATAAGCTCACCGGGTGCAAGTGCGGAAAAAGCGCTGTTTATATCATCAACGGACTGAAGTTTCTGTATGGTAATGCCTTTGTCACCACCTGCATCATTGATAATACCCAGATCCTGAAGAAATGTCCCGCCCTCAAGATCTAAATATTCTGCACCGCTGCTTCCTGTATCGGTGGCTGTAAGAATCAGCCGGAAATTGTCCTCTGCAATTGTAAGTACCGTTGCCGTCACACCGGACTTCTTGCCATCATCATCTGTCGCGCTGTTGATCTTACTCCGCACATCCTGGATAGTATCCGTATCCTCAATTATTATTTCAACACCATTAATACTGAATTTGCCGGACCCTATTCCGAGGTCTAACATTGTAGCACTCTGGCCGGTAACTAAATTATCCGCACTTATCAGCTTTTCCCGCTGTGCTGTCTGAAAAACCTGCACATCGTAGGTGCCTTCAAAGCTTCCGCTACCGGCACTCAAGGTCACAATATCTTCATTTGTGGAGGTTGCGGTAAATAAATTAAAATTTTCCGGCTTCTGAAGATCCCCTGCATACTTTCCAATATCATTAATAAATGTCATTAACTTTGAATATGCATCGATCTTTACCTGATACGCGTCTTTCTGATCTTCGACTCTCCGAACTCTGTCATATTCTAAATCAACGAGGGACTCAATTATCCAGGCGGTGTCTATGCCAGATGGCCCATTAATCGAAATACCCATATTTAACCCCTATTTTAACGCATTATTTAATAACACGGGGATATTTATAATCCCCTTTATTCTATGTATCGGAAGATATTGGAAAAAACTTAATAGCTTTATAGTACTATATATATTTATTGTTACTACTCAGGTATAGCTTCAAATAATGTCATTGCGAGCGAAGCGAAGCAATCTCATCTTTTCAGGTATAGAAGATTGCTTCGCTTCGCTCGCAATG
>JAUXBV010000034.1 GCA_030619215.1 Fibrobacterota bacterium
GGGAATCAAATTCCCAGTAAATCGAGTTAAGGTAATATTAGCATTGTTTTCTGAAATTATCATTCAATTCTTCTTCTCTCCTTTATTAAAAAGAATTAGAAAAAAGAAAAATGATTTTAAAAGTCTTTTAAAAGTTAGAATACTGAATAAATTAACATATTCTATTTATTTCGACGATATGGTTGCTTGCCTTTTTGCCAACTTTAAAGCGTTAAATCTCGCTGATAGGATTGTAGATAGTTTTGAGAAAGCAGATGCTTATACAATTCATGGTGTACCGGCCTACCAATTGCTTATGAAAAAAAGAGCTTTTAAATATCTTAGAAAATCACTTAGAATAGCTGAAAATATTAATCGTAAAGATAGTTATGCTTTTGCTCAATCAATTAGCGGTCTTGATTATTACTTTTATTCCAACTGGAAAAAAAGTGAATATAGTTTGCATTCAAGTATTAACGTTTTTAGTTCAATTGGCGATATAACCAATCAAATTTTAAGTGCTGAGCACTTATGGAGAGTCAACTTCATTCGAGGCATGTTTGATACTGCCTTAGCATATATGCATAATACTGTAGACCTCTGTGAGCAGACAAAAGAAAAACACTTTCTAATGGCTACATTGGCTTCACAGTATCTAACAATGCTTCTTAAAACTGGGCAATCGAATGACTCTGAAATAAAGAAGATAGAAGAAATGCTTAAACAGACAGAATCTTTTCTCTCCCATACACATGTTGGTATGTTTTTAATACAGGCAGAAATGCTTCAAAATAAATTACGTGAAGCATATAATCGTGTTAAGACGTTGATACCAGTAATTCTAAAGAAAAGCTTCAATGCTGAATATATTGTACCTGCATTTGCTTTATATTGTGAATTAATTATGCAAGAGTTGAGAAATCGAAAATATGGGAATAAACAAATTCCTCTTTCAGCCAAGAAATTATTAAAAAAATTTAATATTCAAATTCTGCTTCTCTGGTTTTCATGCTTAAGTTTTCCTGCATATTGGGGCTCATTTTACAGAAACCTTGCCTGGTATAATGCTTTAAAAGAAAGGAAAAGGAAAGCAAAAAAATATTTCCTAAAAGCCATCCGGAAACACCACTCTCTTGACATGAGATACGAAGAAGCAAAATCCATCCGTGATTACGGGTTGTTCCTGGATGACTGCAATTTACCGGGTGAGGCAAGGGATCAGTATAATGCCGCGTATAAATTATTCCATATTTGTGGAGCGAAATTAGAGACTGACAGGTTGAAAGAAAAAGTAGACTATGATACCAAAACATTTGACATAGAAACCCTACCGAAAGAAGAAAAAAAGGAGCAGGACTCAACAATTAAAACAACAAGTCAACTGCGTGTTAATACATTATATGATATCAGCTCTTCTATAACAGGAATAGATGATATTGATACATTGTTTAAGCAGATATTGAATGCGATGTTAAAAGCAACAGGAGCTCAGTACGCATGGCTTTTCCTTGAGGGTAGTGAGCGATATGATATAAAAGAGCTTTGCATTGACTACCATGGCAAGACGCCGAAGAAAGAGGATATTCCTCTCTCAAAAAAGATTGTGCAGCAGGTCAAGGAAAAAAAGAAGGTTGTATTAATACGGGATGTCTCGCAGGAAAAATCTTTAGTTGATGATATGGAAGAGACAGGAAGAATTGATATGATCCGTTCGGTTCTCTGCGTTCCCTTATGTCATCTGGATAATTACCTGGGGTGTGTGTATCTGGGTAACAATATTGTGTCGGGCTTATTTACTGAGGAATCGAAAAAGACTGTTCAGATTCTTTCGGCACAGGCGGGTGTGTTGCTTGAAAATGCCTATCTCATGGACGAATATAAAAAGCTGAATAAATATTTACAGCAGAAAGTAAATGAACAGACCAAAGACATCAAAGAGAAAAACGTGCATTTAATAGATACCAATCTTAAACTTATGGATTCCGAGCGAATGAAAAATATCCTCACCGGTACTGTAGTGCATGATATTAAGAATTATGCTGCCGGTATTGAAGGGAATATCAGTGTTTTAAGCAGAAAACATCCGGAGAGTAAACCGATCAAACGAACGCTTTCGCTAGTAAAAAACACCTGTTTTGATATTGTAAACCTGACCTCAAATTTACTTGATATCGGGAGAATGGAGGAAAGTAAACTTGAGCCGAATAAGACACTGATTTACTACGATCAAATCCGTAAGATTATTAACCAGTTTAAAGACAATATCTTATTTGAAGAGCGAAACATATCTATAAAGATAGTCCCTCCTTTGGATAAATTTACCGTTGAAGCTGACATTTACCTTTTAACACGTGTGTTCCAGAATCTTTTCAATAATGCTGCAAAGTATGCGCCCAAAAATGGTAAGGTTGTGGTAAGCATGGAATCCGGTATAGATGAGGATACCATTTGCTTTTTCAGCTCAGGAAAGCCAATACCTGATAAAGACAAGTATATTATTTTTGACAAGTATTCCAGCCTGGATGATAATACCAGTATGCACTCCAAGGGTCTCGGGCTGTTTTTCTGCAGACTGGTAGCGCAGGCTCATCAGGGCAGGATATGGCTGGATACTGATGAGCATGGTAATTACTTCAAACTGGCGTTTAAAAAGACACCGGTAAAAACTGCAGCCTGAAAGTTGAATTTTAGATTTCAGATTGCGGATTTAAGAATAAAAAATTAAAAACCAATATTCCAAATCTAAAATCACAAATCTAAAATCTAAAATTTTCCCATTGCTGCTTTCATCTTTTTTATACGTCTCCAGAGTATAAATGCGGCTATGTAAGGGAAGGTAAAAAGTGCCACTGTAACGGGCCATAAAAGCCGGGCTAATGAAGTCCTGATACTCACACTACCTTCAAACTCAAAAATGTCATCATTATCAAATACCGGCTCAAAGCCCAGTTTGACATGCTTATATTCATCCATATCGAGTCCGTGAATTATGCCTGTATAGAAACCGTGTAACGATCCTGTAAAGGCAGGATCTTCGAAGCCGGCTTTCAGGTGCATTGACAATCGATCTATTTTAACAACCCTTAATAATTTACCAATAACTCTCCCCAACCATTTCATTGCCTTTTTGGCAACTTTCCTTTGATTCAGGGAGAACTGAACAATCTGCTTCCATTTATCTATTTTGCTGCTTAACGAGGTTGTGGTGGCTTTTTCTTCTTCGGTCATGTAATATATCCTGTTTATCTATTTATTCTCATTGTTATTTGAATACTCTTCACAGTCAGGCTTGGCAAGCTTTTTAAATGAACCGAAAACAAACTTATTAAAAAGTACTATTTCATATTTTTTTACAGAAAAAATATAGGTGATCCTTACAATTATCGGATGTGCAATATGCATTGATAACACGGCAGTGTTATATGCTTTGCTTTTATTATCATAAGTAAAGAGTATTGGAGAAAAAAGAAATATTACTAAAAAGAGAACTAAGATAATAAAGATTATTAGGAGGATTTTTAATATCATTTAAATAATAAGTAATATCAATTTAGAGTTGTCAATTATCAACTGTTAACATCTTGCCCAAACCTCTTGACGCCTTCCTCGGTTATGATAATATCCATAGGAATATCGTGGTAATCAAAGGGAAGGTCCTCATTGAGCATCTGGCATTTATATGCGAATCCAACGATTGGCGCCTTTTCCTTTAATTCCTTTAAAAAAGCATCGTAACAACCTTTACCACGACCCAGCCTCGCCCCATTTTTATCAAAACCCAGTCCCGGGCAAACAACAAGCTGTATATCGCTCTTTAAAAAATTATTACGAATCTCATCGACCGGTTCAAGCATCTTATACTCCCCAACCCGTAAATCTGCAGAATAGTCTTTTATCTCTGCGATACCCATCTGAGAGCTGTTCGGGTAACAATATGGCAAAATAACCCGCTTACCTTTTGCAAGAATACTCTTAATACAATCTTCTGTCTGCACTTCTGTTTTCGTGGCTGCGTACATAAGCACGGTCTGTGCCTTTTTGAACTCTTCTGTTTCGAACAGGTGTTCGGCAATACGAGCAGGCTTCTGTTTATGCTCGTCCTCCGTAAGTGATTTCCTTCTCTTTAGGCAGATCTCACGAAATTTGTCTTTTTTTTCAGTAACCTCATCACGAAAGCTTTTTTCCGGGCTTGTGATATTATTTGTTATATTGGTAACCTCATTCAGCTCCCGCCTGACTTTCTCACTGTATAAACGTAACTTGCCGATCATTCTGGCAGCCTCTCTGATAAACCGGGGCAGTTCCTTGGAGCCAAAGAACATAAGAACGATAAGAAATATTACCAATATCTCAAAAAAACCGAGACCGCTAATCACTTTTTCTCCTTATAACAAAAATTGAGACCAGTATACTGATGCCATATAAAACAAAAAGCGGCGCTGCCAGAAATAGTTGTGATATGATATCCGGGGGTGTCAAAACAGCAGCCAAAATAAAAATCATTATTATGGCATAGCGAAAATTCTTTATGAGAAATTTCGGCGTTATGATCCCTATCCTTGTCAGGACAAAGGAAACCACGGGCAGCTCAAACACCAGGCCAAAAGCTATTGCCAGTTTCAGAAGAAACCCCAAATACTCCTGCGCCCGGTAAAAGGCGTCAAGTTTTCCCTCTGCAAACTTTAAGAGGAAGCTTATAACAAATGGTACTGTCATGTAGCTGAAAAGTATGCCCATTATGAAAAAAATCGAAGAAGCAATAACGGTTGGGAGAATAAGTACCTTCTCATTTTTAAAAAGCCCCGGTGATACAAAACGCCATATCTGATAAAACACAAAAGGTGAGCCAATAATGAGGCCGCCAGCTACCGCTATTTTAATACTGAGGATTATCGGCTCTGCCGGACTTGTATATATAAGGACGGGCTGGGGGTTTGACAGCCGCAAAGGGTAAACCATAACGATATCAAAAATCTTTTTCCAGAAAATCCCGCAGGGAACAGCAAACACCACAACAGCAATTACACTCTTGAGAACACGCCAGCGCAGCTCCTCAAGATGGTCAAGAAACGACATTTCATTTTTTTTTAATGCCACGTATGAATTCCTTATGTCTTCTTTTCGTCATTTAAGTTATGCTTTAATTCTTCTTTATCGTTCCCTTTCAACCCTTTCCTTAACTCTTTGATACCTGAGCCTATGCCTTTTGCCAAGTCAGGAATCTTTTTAGCGCCAAAAAGTATAATTATTATCGCCAGGATAATGAGAAATTCCATCCCGCCCGGAAGGATCACAGAGGCCTCCTGTTTTCGATTAATATATAAAAACTAAAATGTAAATTTATTATAGAATAAAATATATTAGTTATTGCAGTTTTACTTTGAAATTATCTTTCAATGCCATTAATGCATTTTTATTTTTCATAACCACACCTTAAAGGTATTATTATATGAAAAACTTTTCAGACAACGTAATATATGGTATTCATGCTGTTGAAGAGCTTATAGCCAAACGAATCAACGAAATAGAGCGTATTTTTTTTGATACGGATCGTACAAAAGGAAATATATTCAATCTTCTAAAGCAATGCAAAAAGAAAAAACTCCCTTATCAATGTGTGCCAGGAAAGAGGCTTGACCGGATAGCCGGCACAATAAAACATCAGGGTGTCGTTGCTATCTGTACGGTTAAGCCTTATGAAGAAGTAGATAGTATATTAAAAAAACTTGAAGATACAACTTCCCCACCGATACTTCTTGTCCCTGCCTCTTTGGAAGATCCCAGAAACCTTGGTGCGCTCATTCGCACGAGCGTTGCTTTCGGTGTTAACGCTATACTCCTTGAACGAAAACACACAACACCGCTAAACGCAACGGTTGCAAAATCTTCAGCCGGAATGTTGGAACATATGCCGGTTGTAAGACCTCAAAACCTTGAAAGGGTGATAAAAGAACTTGCCATAAAAGGCTTTTGCGTAATAGGAGCTGTGGCAGGAACTGATAAAAAACCGCATCAAATTGATTTATCAGGGCCAATAATTATTATTACGGGTGGAGAGCATCGGGGAATCCCGCCTTATCTGAAAAAGCTCTGCACTGATTTTGCAGGCATCCCAACGATAATAAAGGTGAAATCTCTTAATGTGTCTGTCGCTGCTTCAATTTTACTGTATGAATGTGCAAAACAGCGAGAATTTATCTTCGAGTGATAAGTAACTGGTATCCTGATATCAAGTTTTAAAACATTCCTTTATTTATTATCGCCATTAAAACCAAAAAAATCATCCATCTGGTCCATGACATCATCGCCTGTAATCAAAGAGTCACCTTCTGCATCCTCCTTCTCTTTCTCTGCCGGTGGTTTTCCTGGAATGTCCAAATCAAAAAAGCCTCCAACTTCCTTTGTCTTTTGATCCGCCTGTCCAAGGGTTTCGTCCGGCCGTATTGGCTCCTGTTCCTTTACTGGGGGAAATACGCCAAGTTTTGGCTGCTTCTTACCCATAAGGTCACGCACATCAAATATCTGGGTTGCATCTACATCAGCAGACGTTTTTAAAGCAGCTTCATCTTTAGCGGCTTCTGATACCGGTATTGGAGTATCGAATGCAGGCTGCTTTTCCACTGATACCGGTTCATCACGCTTCTCTATTTTTTTAATCGTATCTAATGAAATGGCTGCTGTCGCTCCCAATTCAAATGCAGACAATGCCTCCTTACTTTTATCTTCCTTCGCTTTGGTTTCAGGGATCTTGGGTTTTTCTATCTCTTTAGGTTTTTCTACTTTTTTTGGCTTCTCTTCCTTTTCTACTTTTTCAACCTTTTCAGGCTTTTCCTCTTTTTTAGGTTCTTCTTTCTTTTTAGCCTTCTCTATCTCTTTAGGTTTTTCTACTTTTTTTAGCTTCTCTTCCTTTTCTACTCTCTCTATTTTCTCAGGCTTTTTTACTTCCTTAGGTTTCTCGACTTTCGTTATTTTTTCAACCTCTGTAGGTTTCTCAGCAACAGCCACGTCAACTGATTTTTTAATATCTTCCTCAGGAGGAACTTTCTTGGTAACAACTTTTGTTTCCGGCTCAAATGTTGGTAAAGGTTCCTCTCGAACAAATTGATCTACATCCTGAATGAGGCCTCGTGACACACCCCTTACCGTTTCCCCGGTAGCGCTTACCGGCTTATCAGCTTCACGATGCATTAAGAAGCATTTCTGGTCTACGATAAACCGTTCGATATTCTTTATGTAATAAGAATCCAAAATGTCAATATTACCATTGAGGGAAGTATTGATTTTATCTACTTTTTCCACCAGGACATTTCTTAATGTATTATAATCCATCGTACCAATTCTATAAGCAGAATAGGCATTTTCAATAGAAGCGCATAATTTACCAATAGAATTAACTACTACTTGTCGGTTCTGAGCGCTTTGATGAATTTTTTTCTGCTGAGAAGAATTAATAAGAATAGCAATTAGAGTAGTAATTAAGCAGCCGAATGAGAATCCTGCAACAATAGCAAGTATTACTTCAGTAGATATACTCATGTTTATATCCTTTCAGACAAGGACAAAGGTGATACAAGCAATAATATTCTATAATAAATATAAATAATTCCCCTTTTAAGGCATACGCATAAGAACAGAAATTTAACCCTGATTATTCCCGACGAAAAGTCGGGACAGGTCATGATTTGAACATAAATTTATACTAAAGCACAAGGTGCCGATTTATCGGTATAACATTATGTCCCACAAAGGGGATAATTCGTACTAACAAATACCCTGAAGGGCACTGGGTAAATTTATAAGTACTCATTATAAGAGCGGATAGGCCATTGTCATGTCCTACCGCTCAACATACTGTTTATTAATTAATGGGGTAAAATGAATTTTTAACCTGATTATACTATAAATAAACTCAAAAACCTGTAGCTACTAAACATTTAGCAGCTACAATGCCCTCCTTGACAGACAATTATACACTTTCCTGTATCTTTTAATTGTATCTCTCCAATTAAACATTGAGAGCGTGCTAAATCCATTAACAATAAGTTTCGCATAGTCCCCTTTATTATTAAAGATATCAATGGCGGACTCTAAAGCTTCAAATGCAGCATCTACCATAGAGCAATACAGCTTTGAAGATAATCTCTGTTTGGGGGATTCTGAAAAAATTAATTTCCATTCTCTCTCAATGTCAATTCCATCGTAATCTTCTCTATACAGTATACCGGATGGGCTTAAAGAAACAGCTTTGTCTTTATTAAAAAAGGTTCGAAAATAGGATGGTACATGACATGGGTATACTGACTTAACCTGAGCCCATAATCCTCCGGTTCCCCGTGCAATAACAGGAGCCCCGTTAATGAAACCCTCGGTAGCTGCGCCGAAAGGTTCATAAAAAGAGGGCATTATAAAAAAGCTTGAACCACTGAGGAACTGCATGTAGAGATCCTCCGGAATTATAAATGGCCAGATGGTAATATCGCCCTCAGCCTCATTAACACTGTCAATGAAAAAACGGTATTCCCGGCTGTTATCAAAAGGCAGATTACTGGGGCTGAATATGAGCTTTGCACTACCTCGTTTCAATTTTTGAAATGCATGAAAAATGACATCATACCCTTTTTGCATCATATCCAATCGTCCACTGATAAGAAATATTGGAGCATCCTCTTTACCTTTTTTGAAACTTAACTTTCCAATAATTCGTTTATCATCTGCCATTTTTAACGTTTGAAGCAGGTTTTGACGAAAACTTTCTTTCTTTTTAAGTAGTGAACTGATCTTCCCTTTTTTAGCATCTGAAATAGCTTTCTTACTAAATACTATACCCGCTGTGTCAAATAATCCATTACTAATACCAACAGGGGGATTCTTTGAAAAGCAGCCTTGAAGATGGTTTGCAAATACCACTTTTTGGAGCGGATCATGCATCAGTTCATAGGCAAACGGCTCGCTTACTGTGGTAAGAGGCGCATCAAGCAACGGAAGGGACATCTGAAGAACCGACCTGCCAAATGATTTACGCCCAAAATAATATTCTAACTTCCCATCCGGTATTTCAGCATCATATGAATTATGAAGAGTAAACACCGTCTTTGCCGACGCAAGAATCCTACTAAGAACTGCTAATTTAATTGAAAGGGCTGATGGAGCCGTTTCCCAGTCATTTGCATGGACAAGGACATTCTCTTTAATTTGCAGCTTACTGAGGACAAATGGCACAACACTACAAAATGCAAGAGAGTCTTCCAGCAACCTGGTTTTGTCATCATAGCAATAAGGATCCAGATCAGCCTCAAAAAAACCTTCAATATCAACATAATATGTTAAAATTGGTGCACTGGTTTCTTTATAACAGGTAACAGATCCTTTAAAAGCGCCTAAACCACAATCAAGACCTGAAAAGGCTTTCTTTATCTCACCGGAGGTGCAAGCTTCTTTTATAGCTGCATTATTTTTATGAAAAGGCGTGATAAACACAACTCTCTCTCCGCTCTTTGCCAGGTACCGTGGCAGATATTTAGTAACGGAGCTGAGCCCTCCAAGTGCGGCATACCTGTTCTCAAAAGCAAGAATTACCACCTGCCTTTTCCTGCCCTGATAAACATTAGCGGAACTGCTGAGAGCTTCTATTTCAGAATCGGAGAGCATTGAATGATATTGAGCCCGAATAGGAGTCCAGGCATCAATTTGTGAACTGAACCTTGAATTATAAATCATGCCGCTCATCTGCTCTCCGATGTCTTTTTATTAATCGAAGTATCAGACAAATACCACAATAGCCCCGCAAAGGCGGGTAAAATAATATTCATGAGAAGAATCAATATCGATGTTCCCAGGGATGCTGCCTTAACTGAAAGCATGCTGGTATCACAGGAAACACTCAGGTAGGATAAGAAAAAATGGAAGGAGCCCTCCCGCACCCCCATATTCCCTATTGTAAAAGATAAAAACGGCATTATTCCATAGGCCTGTCCTATGGCAATGCTGTTTTTTATTAAGGCGCCACACCCAAACATACGTAACAGTGTTATAGTCTGTGCGATCAGGCAGAAGTGAGCAATAAACGAATAGAGGAGGGCCTTCTTTCCTGCCGGTGTAAATAGCCTGGGTAAATTCGTAAGGACTCGATTAAAATATCTCGATACTGCATGATTTTTATCGAATACTTTCCCTGTTGAAAGGAGTGCAAAACCTATTATGCACAATATAAAAGCTGATACTAAAAAAACTTTCATCTGATCAGTAATACCGATCCTCAGAAAAAATAACTGAAATAAAACACATAAAAATCCTGTCAAGAGAACCGTTATTATAATAAATAGTTTATCAATGATAACGGCAAATAACGAGTCTCCCTTTCTGTCCTCAGCTATTTTTAATCCGCGAAAAAGCTCTCCAATGCGCCCCGGAGTTATAAAGGCAAGAAGGTTCCCCCACAGAATCGTCTTCCAGGCGATATGACCTTTTACAGTAAATTTCTGATAGCGGAGGATAATTTCCCAGCGCTTTACCTGGAAGAAAAGGCCGGCAAAGCTGAAAAATACCGCAAAAGCAATATACTGTAATGATAAATACCCGGTAATTACATTCAGCTCACCGAGCGTAATACTTTTATTAACAATAAAAACAAACGCCACTGTAATAACAATTTTAAATAGCCATGAAATGGTCTTATTGCCGGTTACTTTTTTCATACATTATCAATTCATATACACCATGAACATGAAATTAAACAATCATAAAATAGGTTTTTTCCTATAACATATTCACCGGATCAACATCTATAATTAATTTCATATCCTTTGGAAGCTTGCTAAACTTTTTTCGTATACTGGATAATACGCTTTGCATCACCCTGGGAGATCCTGACTTAATAAGTATTGAATATCGATAAACCTTTTTTAACCGGGTTAGGACTGCAGGAGAGGGGCCAAGTATTGTTAATGCTTTTCCTCCCTGCCGGGAGACAGCTTTAGCTACCTTTTTAATATTCAACCTGACAAGGGCTTCTGCCTCTCCCTGCATTATAATACGCGTAAGCCTGCTAAAAGGCGGGTACCTCAGCGTCCTTCTATCTACTATCTCATCCTGATAAAAACCATCAAAATCATGTTTCTCCACATACTTGATACCGGCCTCCTGTGGAGAATATGTCTGAATAACAACCTCACCAAGGCTGTCCTTGCGCCCGGCCCGTCCTGCTACCTGCGCTAACAGTTGAAATGTCTTTTCAGATGCTCTGAAATCCGGAAAATGTAACCCGATATCAGCCTGGAGCACGCCAACAAGTTTTACTCCCGGGAAATTAAGCCCCTTGGCAACCATCTGCGTACCAAGGAGTATGTCTGCCTCTCTTTCGGCAAACGTTTCCAGTATTGAAATATGTTTTCCTTTTCGCCTCGTAGTATCCTGATCCATCCTCAGGATCCGCGCCTGTGGAAAAACAAAATTAAGAAACTCCTCCACTTTCTGAATCCCCGTTCCCTTATAGTTGATCTGCTCGCCGCCGCATTTATTACAGGTTGAGGGCGCGGGTTCACCATAGCCGCACTGGTGGCACTTTAGCGACATGTTGAAGCGGTGGTAAATCAGGTTTACCGAGCAATTCGGGCATACGTAGACATGGCCGCAATCTTTACATATTAGAATCGTTGAAAAACCGCGCCGGTTTAACAACAGTATAATCTGGCGCTTATGCTCAAGTGTCTCCAGTATCCTTTCCTTTAAATAGCGGGATAAAAATGTCCAGTTATTCTCCCTGTGCTCGATGTTCATATCTATAATCTTTACCCGTGGCAGGGCAGCCTCACCGTACCGTTTTACCAGCTTGAGAAGAGTATATTTTCCATTATGTGCATTGTAATAGCTCTCAAAACTCGGCGTGGCACTGCCAAGAACGACAATAGACCCCTGGAATTTTCCACGCATTACAGCAACATCACGCGCATTATACCGGGGCTCCGGCTCAGATTGCTTATAACTGCCATCATGTTCCTCATCCACAAGGATTAATCCCACATTATTCATTGGGGCAAGAATAGCGCTGCGAACACCGATCACTACCCGCTTTCGCCCGGAAACTATTTCCTCAATACTGTCCCGCCTTTCACCGTCCGACATACGGCTGTGAATAACTGCAATCTCAGAACCCACTGAATCCTTGAAACGCTGGATTATCTGTGGAGTAAGTGAAATCTCAGGGACCAGGATTATAGCTCCCTTTCCGGCTTCAAGTGTTCTTTTTACCAGTTCAATATAAACATGCGTTTTGCCGCTACCGGTTATGCCATAAAGCAGGAAAGGCTTCCTCTCTTTCAATGAATGATTCCAGATGAATTCAACCGCTTCTTTCTGCTCACCGGTTAAAATAACCGCATCGTCCATTGTTTTCTGATGAAGCTCGGATGCTTCTCTCAGTATCTGCTTTTGAGATTTTATCAATACCCCTTTGTAAACAAGCGCTGAGAGGATGTGTGTTGAAACTGAATATTTTTTCAACAACTGCAACCTTGTAACGCCCTCTTTAATATTTCTTAAATTATCAACGGCTTTCCTCTGCCTCTCTGTGAGCTTTTCCGGTATATTTCCAGTATATTTATATACGGTAATAGTTTTTGGACTCATCTCAGCAAGACGCTTTCGCACCAAAGGTTTAAACACTTTACTCAGGCCGGATTGATAATATGCCGCTATCCACTTATATAGCTCGATAATGGTATGGCCGGTATAAGTCCAGTGTTTTGATTTAACTTCAAGCACCTCTTTCAGCTCGGGAAAGGTAGATTTTTCCGCAACCTCAACAACAACTCCCCAGATTCTTCGGCTCTTCAATTCCACTCTCACCGGGACACCAGGGACTATCCTGGAAGTTATTTTCTCAGGAATTGCATAATCA
>JAUXBV010000516.1 GCA_030619215.1 Fibrobacterota bacterium
GAAAATGATATAACCGTTTCGATTCACTCCTTCAATACGAATCAACTCTTCAGAAATTAAGGCTTCGCTGTAGATAAGGGGTGCGATTGAGTCAGTAATATAAACAATAGCATTAGAAGCAGTGATTAAGGCAGTGGGGTTCGGGTAAAAACCCTTGAACCTTCTTTTCCAACTAAATTAGAGAAGAACCAAATTAATTTAGATTTTCTTAGTGTCGAGATACCCGCATGTTATCTAAATCTCATCTATTAAATACTCTTGACCTTATCGGTCGTATTGGCGTTAAGCGCATCGGACAAAGAAAAAGAGCTTGCATTGATATACTGCTTATAGTCAGCCTGGTCTTTATTGACTTCTGGTTATTAAAACCGTTTGGCTTTAAATTGACCAGTGTGCTTTTATATTTTACGTTAATTGTTCTGATGGCAAGCACTTACCGGCGTATCCGCAAATTACCGTATCTTTCACAGCTGCCTCGACCGTCATTGCCACGCGTATATATTGTAGTAGCGATAGCAACAATTTTACAGGTCGCCCTTATTCTTATCTGCGCTGACATGACCGGAGTCCTTGAAGCAAACTTGACCTGGACATCCTTTGGCAAACCACCCTCCAGACTCCCGTCGTGGGTGGTTGAAAAAGTGATCACCGTAATCGCACAACAGATTGGATTACAACTGGTTTTATTCCCTCTTTGTTTTGAGATATCGAATAAAAAATGGGCTGCTGCTTTCATTGGTTCAGGATTATTCGGGCTTCTCCACGCGCCAAACCCGCTTCTTATGCTAAGTACTTTCATTGCCGGCCCCGTCTGGTTCTTGCTTTTTTTATATGGTGGCCGCCTTCTTCCAATAGTTCTTTCCCATATCATCCTTGCCTCTTTTCTTCGGTTTGCAACTCCGAGCCATATACACCTGGGTCTTGGCGTTGGCGCCCGAGCCCTGCCTAAACTTACGATTGTTTTGTGGTTAGACAATCACAGGTTATGGCCCGATGTAAGAAGGTATAGTTCAAAAGAATATTTTAACAATCAAGGAGGAACAAATGAGTTGTTTATTCATGGCTGTTATCGCGATATTCTTGGGCGGAATGAATCTGAAGCAGAGAAAAACCGCAAATCCAAAGCATTAAAATATCGAACTCGCAAAGAGCTTGTTATAGATTTTTTTTCTCAACCCGAGTACATCAGAAAAAAGAGCCTGCCTTTTCCCAACTCTCAAAATTCCTGGTATATAAAACAAAAATACAAAGCCAGGAAGGTGATAAAATCCGACAAAACGCGTTAGATCGACTAAAAACAATCAGCTATCACCTGCAGAATATTTTCAATAATTATCCCTCAAGGCTGGGCTAATCATTAGGGCGCAGATACTCTCATCTCCTTCAATTAACATAATTGGCTCTATGGTATTTCTTGTGGCAGCCTCTTTGGTGTCATGTGTCAGGAGCGAATTCGCTTCGATAGCTGTCGTTGTTTGTAATTTGTTGTTTTCAATGACGCCGGGCAACGCCAGGCAAATGTAGCTCACGAAGTGAGCGAAACCTGAAACCTGAGAAATTACTATAGCGACAGGAAAATAAGCCTTGACAAAGTTTTATGTGTTTAATATTGTGCAAAAAGTTTAATTATTATGAGTGCGCTTGGTAAAAGGGAAATGTATATGAAAAAACGAAGTGATTTGATGACTAAGGGGCCGGAAAGGGCACCCCATCGCTCCTTATTAAGAGCAAGCGGTTTTTCGGACCGGGAGCTGGAAAGACCGATTATCGGAATTGCTAATTCATTTAATGAAATTATACCCGGGCATATCCATCTGGACAAACTGGTTGAATCTGTAAAGGCCGGAGTTTATGCTGCCGGAGGAACACCCATGGTATTTAATACCATAGGTGTCTGCGACGGCATTGCAATGAATCATGAGGGAATGAAATATTCACTTGTCAGCCGCGAATTGATTGCAGATTCCGTCGAAATTATGGCAATGGCTCACCCTTTTGACGGCCTTGTTCTCCTCGCCTCTTGCGATAAGATAATTCCGGGAATGCTCATTGCCGCTGCCAGATTAAATATTCCTTCCATTTTTATCTCAGGAGGACCTATGCTCGCCGGCAGGGTATCCGGAAAAAATACCGGGCTTGATAAGGTTTTTGAGGCTGTGGGGAGTTTTGCCATAGGAAAAATCACTGAAGAAGAACTCCTTGAATATGAATGTAATGCATGCCCGGGCGCCGGTTCCTGCTCTGGTATGTTTACAGCCAATACCATGAGCCACTTATCCGAAGCCCTGGGCATGTCCCTTCCTTTTAACGGCAGTGTTCCGGCTGTTTTTTCCGAAAGAGTACTTCTCGCAAAGCAAACTGGGTTAAAAGCGGTAGAGCTTGTAAATAAGGATATCAAACCCAGAGATATAATGACAAAGGAGGCTTTTTATAACGCCATTGCACTTGATATGGCACTGGGAGGGTCAACCAATACAACCCTTCATATTCCTGCAATTGCTTATTATGCTGATGTTGATATAACATTGAAGGATTTTGATCGCTTTACCGATACAATTCCTCACCTGACATCTCTTGTCCCTGCAGGGCCGCATCATGTTGAAGACCTGTTTTATGCAGGAGGAGTGCCTGCAATTTTAACAGAACTTCGTAAGGCCAAACTTATTAATGATCAACCGATGACGGCTTATGGAAAACCTCTCGGAGAAATGCTGTATGAAATTCGAGCCGGAATAAAAGATCCGTCAATCATCCGTCCTGTTGAAAATCCAGTTCATAAAACCGGCGGTCTGGCTGTTTTAACCGGGAACCTGGCACCGGATGGAGCAATTGTCAAACAGGTGGCAGTAGCTGACGAAATGATGAAGCATTCAGGTCCGGCACGTGTTTTCGACAATGAAGAAGACGCTGTTTCTGCAATTATGGGAAAAACAATACAAAAGGGAGAAGTAATTGTTATCCGTTATGAGGGGCCACGGGGCGGTCCCGGAATGCGGGAAATGTTATCTGCCACGTCGGCGGTAGCAGGTATGGGAATGGATAGGAAAGTAGCTCTAATTACCGACGGTCGATTTTCCGGCGCCACCCATGGTGCCTCAATAGGACACATTTCTCCCGAGGCTGCTGCAAAAGGCCCTATTGCCGTGGTTCGGGATGGAGACATCATTGAGATTGACATTCCAGGTAAAACGCTGAATCTCAAGCTGCCTGAAAATGAAATTCTTAAAAGAACCAGTGAATTGCCTGAATTTGAACCCAAAATAAAAACCGGCTGTGTGGCAAGATATGCAAAAATTGTTTCAAGTGCGGATAAGGGAGCGGTTTTCCCGAAGTAGTGTTCATCCAGAAATGGCATTTTTCGGC
>JAUXBV010000481.1 GCA_030619215.1 Fibrobacterota bacterium
AGGGTTACCTTGCAGCCTATCGGCATATCTGCCCGCAGTTTGAAATTGGAGATCGCATTTTTTGCCTTGGTAATTATCGGCTGCTGCCCGGAGATACTTTTCAGGCACATAACAGCCTCATCGAGCAGTTTTGCCTCCTGTATCGCTCTGCCAACGCCCATATTC
Organism: Fibrobacterota bacterium; assembly: GCA_030619215.1. Lineage (GTDB taxonomy): Bacteria > Fibrobacterota > Chitinivibrionia > Chitinivibrionales > JANQEN01 > JAUXBV01. The sequence goes on from JAUXBV010000481.1 coordinate 166, forward strand.
AATACTACTTTTTCGAGGCGGGGGATCTGCATTACATTTTTAATACCAAACCTTTTCTGCAATGCAGGAACGATCTCCTTTTTATATCGCTTACGCAGTCTCGGAATTGTTTTAGTTTCTTTACTCAATCTATCAGCTCCTTGGACCTTTTTGAATATCTTGCTCTTCTTCCCTTGTCAAGCATCTTTATGCCAAAACGGGTTGGCTTGTCCGTTTTCTCACATACCAGCATCAGATTGGAGGTATGAATGGACGCCTCCTTCTCGACAATGCCGCCCTGCTGATTCTTCTGGTTCGGTTTTGTATGCCGCTTCACTAAATTTTTTCCCTCAACAAGGGCTCTTCCCTTATCGGGAATAACCTTCAGTATCTTTCCTCTTTGTCCCTTATTCTCACCGGAGACAATCTGTACCATGTCACCTTTTTTTAATCGTAAAGCCATTAACTATCTCCCTGCCTATAAAACCTCTGGCGCCAGCGATACAATTCTCATGAACCGTTTCTCACGGAGCTCTCTCGCAACAGGGCCAAAAATACGCGTACCAATAGGTTCCCGCGCCTCATTAATAACAACTGCCGCATTATCGCTGAAACGAATTACTGTGCCATCCTTTCTACCATACTCTTTTTTTGTCCTGACAACCACAGCTTTAACTACCGAGCCCTTCTTCACCGGTGAATTAGGGATGGCATCCTTTACAGAAACAACTATCACGTCGCCTACTCTGGCATACCGCCTCCTCGTTCCACCAAGTACCCTGATACACTGCACCTTCTTTGCACCTGAATTGTCAGCAACATTCAATTTTGTTTCTGTCTGTACCATATCTCTCTCTATTTCCTTGTAACGCCGGTATAATTAATAATCCTTTTACTATTTCGCCTTTGTAATAACTTCCGATAAACGCCACCGTTTCGTTTTTGATAACGGCCGTGTTTCCATTATTTTCACCGTATCACCCATGGTGCATTCATTTTTTTCATCATGGGCATGGTACTTTTTATTGTACCGGACAATTTTACCATACTTTGGGTGGCCTACCTGCCTCTGGACATTCACCGTGATTGTTTTATCAGCTTTGTTACTGACAACAACACCTGTTCTTACTTTACGCCGGTTTCTCTCTGACATCTTATTTCCTTAGTCTATTTAGCATTGGAAACACTCTTTTTCGCCTGCTCATTAAGTACGGTCTTTACACGTGCTATCTCACGCTTTACAATTCTCATTCTCAGGGGGTTGCTCAACTGACCCATCTTTGCCTGGAATCGCAAATTAAAGAGCTCCTCCTCCATCTCCGATAATTTCTCTTTTACCTCTTCAGTGCTCAGTTCACGCAATTCTATTGCTTTCATACGGAATATTCCTATTCTTGCAATTCTACGAATTTTGCTTTTATCGGAAGTTTCTGTGCCGCCAGCCTCATTGCCTCTTTAGCCACATTACTGCTAACTCCCGACATTTCAAACATAACGGTTCCAGGCTTTACCACCGCTACCCAGCCTTCAGGGGCGCCCTTACCCTTACCCATACGAGACTCCGCAGGGTGTTTTGTATAAGGTTTATAGGGAAAAATCCTGATCCATACTTTACCGCCGCGCTTGATAAACCTCGTCATTGCAACACGGGCAGCCTCTATCTGTCTGCTGTCCAGCCATGCTGCCTGCAAAGCCTGCAGACCGTAATCACCAAAAGAAAGTTTATTGCAACGGGTTGCTAAACCTTTTCTTCTGCCACGCTGTGTCTTTCGCCACTTTACTCTCTTGGGTGCAAGCATCCAATACTCCTAAAAAAAATTATATCTCACTTTTAGGTGCCGTGTCCTCCTTGGAGGTTAACACTTCACCTTTACAAATCCAGACTTTAATACCAACACATCCATAAGTGGTATGTGAGGTTGCTACCGCATAGTCAATATCCGCCCGCAGGGTATGAAGAGGAATCCTTCCCTCCTTATAGGTCTCCGAGCGGGCAATCTCAGCACCGTTCAAACGTCCGCCAACACCAATCTTTATACCTTCAGCTCCCATTCTCATGGCAGTCGAAATAGCCTTCTTAATAGCCTTTTTATAGGAAATCCTTTTCTGCACCTGTCTGGCAATATTATCTGCAACCAGCTGAGCATCCATCTCGGGTTTTTTAACCTCTCTTATATTTATATGTATATCTTTCTGCGTCAGGTGCTGCAGCTCAGCTTTTAGTTTTTCTACCTCTTCACCCTTTTTACCAATAACAATCCCAGGCCGGGAGGTGTCTATGGTTACGGTAACCTTTCTTGCTGTACGGTCTATACTTAAGGTTGAAATGCCACCATGCTCCAGACGTTTCTTTAGATAATTTCTAATGAGCATGTCTTCATACAGATAATCGGAAAAATTCTCTTTTGCAAACCAGTTGGAAATCCAGGTTTTTGTAATTCCCAGTCTCAAACCAATAGGGCTGACCTTTTGACCCAAATCTATCCTCCTCTAATTTGATACCACAACGGAAATATGACACATCTTTTTAAGTATCGGACCAGCTCTTCCCTGTGCTTTTGCCCTGAACCTTTTTAAAACCGGCCCTTCATTAACATATATCTCTTTTATCTTTAACGCATCCGCATCAACCGTAACATCCAGGTTCTTGCTCTGCATGTTGGCAACAGCAGATTTTATCAATTTTGAAAAATCTATTGCTACATCCTTTTTAATACTGAATTCCAAAAGCCCCAAGGCATCACCCACCATTTTACCGCGCACTTCATCAGCAACCAGACGTGCTTTTCTCGCTGTTGTCCTCAGGTACTTTGCAGTTGCTTTTGATTCCACCTCTACTCCCTCCTTATTTATTACCGCCTAGCTGTTTTGTCTGTTTTACCACCACTGTGTCCTCTGAAGGTTCTCGTTGGTGCGAACTCTCCAAGCTTATGACCAACCATATTCTCGGAGACATATACCGGAATAAATTTATTCCCATTATGAACAGAAAAGGTAAAGCCCGTAAACTCAGGTAATACCGTAGAACGGCGTGACCATGTTTTAATCACCTTCTTCTGCCCGTATTTGTTCATCTCCTCGACCTTTTTTCTGAGATGCTCTTCAACATAAGGACCTTTTTTAATAGAACGTGCCATTTCTTTTCCCGTTTATTATGATTTCTTAGATTTCTTAGTTCTTCTTTTGATAATATATTTAGTGGACATTTTATTCTTTTTTCTTGTTTTTAATCCTTTTGACTTCTGTCCCCATGGTGAAACAGGGTGACCTCCTCCGGAGGCTTTTCCCTCTCCCCCACCCATGGGATGGTCCACCGGGTTCATGGCAACACCGCGAACATGTGGGCGTATACCTTTCCACCGGTTTCTTCCTGCAGAGCCGATAACCACATTCATATGATCCGTATTACCTACCTGACCAATAGCGGCATAACAGTTTTCACGGAAATTTCTTATTTCGCTCGAGGGAAGTTTTACCTGAACCATTTTTCCCTCTCCTTAATAGACTTACACCCTCAAACATTG
>JAUXBV010000022.1 GCA_030619215.1 Fibrobacterota bacterium
GCGGATTAGCTTTAGCGGAGCGGAGAAACTTTTTTAAAGGGGGAAACATCTTAAATCCAACACTCCAGCCCTCCGGCATTCCAGTCTGAAAAAACATGGCATTATCTTCCTTTCAAGAAAAAAAAGGACCGTTAGCAGTTCTCCTGATTCCTGTGGCACTTATTGTCGGGATACTTCTCCTCTATCAGATTATCGTTCAGGAAAAGAGTATTATCCTTTTTGGCCTAATCGGTGTTTTATTTTTTATTATTTGTTTTTCAAGCATTCGAATTTCTCTCATCCTGCTGATATTCTCAATGCTCCTTTCCCCGGAAATCGGGGTTGCCCGGACAGTTGGAAGGGAAGTTACAATCCGTTTTGACGATATCCTTCTTTTTATCATGACAATAGGCTGGTTTGCGCGCATGGCAGTGTTTTCCGACCTTGGGGTTATCCTTAAAAATCCGTTAAACAAACCTATTATTGCATACTCTTTGCTGGCCATATCCTCTACTATTCTTGGCGCAATGTATGGAGGTGTAAATCCCATGGTTGGATTTTTCTTTGTTTTTAAAATCATAGAGTATTTTTTTCTTTTTACCATTGTAGTAAATTATGTCCGAAAGGAAGAAGATATCCATCAACTTCTGAGCTCCCTGTTGATTGTTTTCGGTATAATCTGTTTTTACGGTTTATTTATGGCAATAACAGGAGGAGATGTCTCTACGCCATTTGAAGGTGATCAGCCGGAGAGAAATACATTAGGTGGATTTCTGGTACTGATGGCTTCTGTTGCTGCCGGAGTAATGCTCCACACGCCTTCAAGAACAGAAAAAACTCTGATAGCTTCAATACTGCCGGTCTTTTTTATTGTCCTTCTTTTTTCAATCTCCCGGAGTGGTTGGGTCTCCGGTATTACAGCGCTTATTGTTCTTTTTATTTGCACAAAAAGGAAAGGTGTCTTCTTTGCACTGATACTTGGTTTTCTAATCATTTTTCCCTTTATTATCCCGGAAGTCGTGCAGGAGAGGTTTAACTTTACCTTTTTTCAGAGTGCCTCTTATGGTTCACAGATTCAAATAGGCCCGATTTCCCTGGACACCTCGACATCGGCAAGAATTTTTTCGTATCAGATAATTTTTAAGCATATAATGAAACATCCGTTTTTCGGGTACGGTATAACCGGATTCGCTTTTGTTGACGGACAGTTTTTCAGGATTTTAATAGAAATGGGCATAATTGGACTTGCCTCGTTTTTATGGCTCATGTGTGGTGTGCATGGCATTATACGAAAAGGCATGAAAATTGATTTTTCACCGCGGCTTAAAGGTATGGCTGTCGGTTTTTATGCCGGTTTCTGGGGATTGATTATCCACGCATTTTCGGCAAATACATTTATTATTGTTAGAATAGCTGAGCCGTTCTGGTGCCTGGCCGGGCTTATGGTTGTATCTTCGCATCTGTATACGGCAAATAGTAATTTATTAGAAGAATCTGCTGAACCATCTGAAGAAATTGCAAATGAGATAACTGAAGGAGAAAGATAATGGCAATACAGAAAAATCTTGAAGTGAAAAAAGGTATGTATAGTGGTATAGATGCTGTTAGTGTAGTAGGCGCCTTTGATACTGTTGACACCCATATCGATTCTCTTGTGGATGAGATTCTCGGGCAGGGGAAAAAGGATATTGTATTTGACTTTAGCGAAACATCGTATCTTACCAGCTCTGGAATTGCGGTACTCATTAAAGCTCTTAAAAAAGTTCAAAATATAGAAGGAACATTGTATATTGCGAATATTACCCAGGATATGTATGAACTTCTTTCATGTTCCTCGTTGAATAGATTTTTGAAGTATATATAGAACGATCATTTCTTATTTTTATTACATTTTTGAGTGTAATATGACAAAGAGTAATCTTGTAGTAAAAAAAGGAATGTATCAGGGCGTAGACTCTATTTGCGTTGTAGGCCCCTTTGATAGTATGGATGAGCAGATCGATATTCTTGCCGATAACATACTCGCTCAGGGTAAGAAAGATATTGTATTTAATTTTATAGAAATCGTCTATATGACAAGCTCCGGAATTGCCGCAATAATTAAGGTCCTCAGAAAAGTACAACGGGTCAAGGGAAGGGTGTTTATCGCAAATATCACCCAGGATATGTATAACCTCATTGTTAACTCGAATTTAGACAGGTATCTGCCGGTTATTTAACTTTCTTTCATAACCTTAAATAACTTTTAATATACATGCCCAATAATAAATTTTACAATGATGGAATTTTCACAACAACAGAGATTTTATGTGAGATACCGAGCTTTGAAGAGGTGATCGGGCAGGCATAATCAAAGCCGAACATGGAATAGCGCATGCCGATTCCAAGAGAAAAGTCGAAGTCCCTGAAGTCACGGTCCTCAATATCAAGGCTTGTGGAGGTTCCGGCGCGAAGAGAAAGGATATTAAAGAGTTTATATTGAATTCCCAAAGACACATCAATTGGTTGCTTTATTGTCTTTGCAACGTCAAGCTCAACCGAAAGGGTCGTATCCAGGAATATACCAGCAATACCAAGCCTCGCTGAGGGAAGCACCATATCATTATGGCCTGTTGTCCAGAAGAGCCACGATGCAACATTTAGCCCGCTTATACCGATACACAACTCATCTATCGGCCTGTAGGTTGCGCCAAGGTCAAAGCCAAACCCGTTTCCAGCTTCATATTCCATACTCTCAGATATATATCGGAGTGTAACTCCCCAGGATATGGGCCAATGCAGACGGCCTGCAACGGTTGCTGCCAGTGTAATTGCGCGGTAGTCGAAGTATTCTGAAAAATTACCGTATTCATCACGTTCTTCTATCTGATCCACACCATAGTTCATGAGTGAAAGGGCAGCCGCAATATAGTCGCCTATAGCGAAGCTCGCATCCACTCCCACATGTTTCCTGTCCAGGCTCATAAATGAGTATGTTCCGGTAATGGGATAGCCGTTCGGAATGCCTACAATGTCAAGTATTGCGGGATTATACTGAAATCCGGCAAGCTCCTCCTGCCAGGCAGTAACAGCGCCGCACAAGGCTGCGCTGTGGGCATGCCTCGGAAGCTTCAGGTACTCAGCAGCGCCTTCGCCATAACCCAGGGATGCGAAGTCGGATTCGCCGGCAAGAACGGTTAAATAAATTAATGATATGCTTATAAGTATTCGTTGTAACATAAGATTCTTAGTTGTTTAGTGCAACACCGCAATCTTTAATATCTTCTTATCTTTACTGCCTTTCACCTCAATCAATGCAAAGTAAACACCATTGGCTACGTTTTTTATATCCCAGTTATATGTATATTTCTTACCGGTAGCGGTTGATTCAACTATCAACTCTTTCGAGAACCGGAGAACCGGTTTTTCAGCAGCATTGAATATGGTCACCTTTACCGTAGCACTTTCTGTGACATATATCTGGATATGGGAGACATTGCCCCGTGCAGGATTGGGATAACAGAAGGTGCTTTTTTTAAAGCTGACAACATCAGGCCCCGGAACATACGTTACTATTTTACCGGTTGTCGTTGCCACATAGATCTTATCACCTTCAGCAGCAGGTGAGGAGAGTATATCACCGTCAAGGCTGTCTTCCCAAAGCTTTGTTCCCGTAAACGCATGTAATGCATAAAATTTTCCCTCACCCCAGCCGAAGAACACAACCGAATCAATCACTAACGGGCTTGAGCAGAAGCCGAGCTGAGTGCAGCTGCGCTGCTCGCTGAAATACCACCTTTCAACACCTGTCTGTTTGTCAAATGCAGTAATGGCAAAGCGCGGTTTGGGGTAGCCGTACTCTTTATGAATCATGAATACGTTTGAATCGCCTACAGCTACTGATGATGTTGCATTACCGCCCAGGGGAACGAAGGCATGGTTTGGTGGGTTCTCTCTGGTTAAAGGCTTAAGAGCCTCTATCTGGCTCGATCTGAGCTTATAAACCCTTTTAAACTTTCTCAGAAGTTTCTTTCGTGTTTCAGGTTTGAATTTAAGAAAACTGCGGAATAAATATTGATCTACCGGTTCTGTTATAACTTCAACGCTGTTTCCTTTTTTCCATGCAAGCAGGCCTGTATTTAATGAAATTGAATAGAGGTATTTATCATAACCTCCCGGGGAAAAGTAAACGTTTCCACCGGATATTGCAGGAGAGGAGAGATATACGCCTCCCTCTGTCTGAAGCTTCCAGATAAGGGCTCCTGTATAAGCATTTACTGCAACGAGATTTCCACCGTTCTCACCGTAAACAATAGTAGAGTCGTGCAGTGCAGGGGAGGAGTAAACCATCTGATTGTTATAATAGTGCCAGACATATTTCCCGTTGTTGACATTATAGGCATTGATCTGCCTGTTCCATCCGCCGCGCCCAAATACAATAATGCTGTCATAGATTATTGGAGAGGAACATTGAGCATTATTATTTGCAATAACTCCAACAGAATCTCCACTGGACGCATTTAAAATATAGAGATTGCCATCCCGCGAACCTGCATAGATTTTTCCGTTATAATAAACCGGTGAGGCGTCAACCCACCCGCGTGTTTTGAATTTCCACAGTTGCGAACCATTATGGAAAGCGTATACAGAGCTGTCGCGTGCGCCAATGTAAAGTGTATCGTTGACAACAATGGGTGATGATATAATCAAAGCGTTAACAGTAACAGTGTTTATTTGTTTTAATGGCGGCGTTATAGAGGTATTTACCTGTCCGGTACGGGCATTATCTCCCCGAAAGGTATGGGCTGAAATCATACCGATAAGGAAAAGAAGGAATACGGGTTTGTTACGGTATAGTAAATCCATAAATCTTTCCTTCATTTGTGGTAAATACCACAATGTCGTTTGTCAAGTCTACTGCCGGTGAATTCTGTATTGGCCCGCCTACGGTTTTTGGCCAGGCAGCTGAGAATGTAGCACTGAGGTCCGCTTTTACACAATATGCTTTACTATCGTCACAGCCGAAGAAAACCTTTGTAACATCCGGAGTAACAATAGGCATGGAGTTCACAGTATTTCCTGCTGCATAGGTTGCAAGTACAGAGCCGTCACTGCAACTTACCTTTTTAATTGCACTGCCGGCAGCGATATAACCATAGTTATATGTTGAACTCTGCCCGGAAGGAAATGCTCGGAAAAATCCTGTGTTTGTTGTACCACTTAGGTCAGCTGATGTCCAATTATCAGTCATAACGGACGCATTAACTGCATAAACATAATTATCAGAGGAATTAGCGACATACAGGAGACTACCCCAGACTCCCAGCGGTGTATCTGCGCCATGGGCCACGCTGCCCTGGGCTGTATTGTCTATCGTGTATTTATAGGTATCTCCTGCTGCAGCAAAGTAGACATTTGCGTTATCAACTACAGGAGAGGAGGAGCCACTTGGATTAATAGTACCTGTTGCCCATACGGGGCTGCCGTCAGAAGAGGAGCGCTTATATCCATCTTTATAATATCCCAGATAAATATTGCTGCCGTCAACATCAATAATAGGCTCAGAAGTAGGAGTTTTGGCTCCAAGATCTACAGCGGTGAATTTAACAGTAGCGGGACTCAGGCCATTATCCCAAATTGCGTTGAGTGTTGCATCCGAGCAGGTGAAATAAACCGCCTCTTTACCTGACCCGGAGTGGTAAAAGCTGCAGACATTATATACATCTTCGCTTGCCCCGTATGACCAGTTTAAAGTTCCATCGTCAATGTCAAGGCAGTATACTTTATCATCATTACCCTGGGTACCGATATACACAACGCCGTCCCCCAGGGCCGGGGCAGTACATGCACCATCGATAGCGCCGGAAGTCGGATATACCCACAGGTATGAAAGGGTAGAAAATGCAAAATCAGCAGATGCGGTTGCGGTGTTACCGTAACTGTCACGTGCATTCACCCGCCAGGAGTATGTCGTATTTATGAGCAGTGTTGTTGGTTGCCAGGTGGCTCCGGCCTGCCAACCGCTGTTTTCTATAGCTGAGGAAAATGGATCGGCATCATCTATTTCAAAGTAGTATTGTATGGTAGAGAGGTCGCTTGCTGCACTGCTGGTCAGAGTCGGATCAGTAGAAACATTGATTGCATCATCTGCAGGGGAGCTGCAGCCGTATCCTGTCGGGTCCTGGTTGTCTACAGTAAAGGCAAGTGATGTTTTAACGTCACCATCATTGAGATCGGAATCCGTTGGCGTAAGGCGCACATACACACTGGCGTCTTCCCCGGTAAATGCACCATTGCCGTTTCCTGCATTCTGTGTGTCCCATACAAAGGTTGCATCGGTTTGATTGGTACTGATGGAATTGATTTCTCCCGGATTGTTTATAGTGCCAGTAGATACACTCTTGATATGTGCGTTGTACCAGGTAGAGCCATCCATGGAGTATTCGATTTTAATCTTGCATGTTTGTGTCTGTGGGTCGCTCAGGTCGTACTGCACTGTAACTTCTCCGCTTCCATCGGTCGAGGTCTGGGAAGCATTGTCGAGAACCACATTCGGCTTGCTGTTATCTACGGTAAATTGAAATATCGATGAAGCAGTGCCTTCATTACCATAACTGTCTTTTGCATTTACACGCCAGTAGTAGGTACTGCCAAGGGACAAGCTGGTAGCTACCCAGTCATTATCTCCCGATTGCCATCCGCTGTTGCCAAGTGGGCTGCTGCAATCCGCGTTATCGTCATATTCAATATAATAGGAAACAGTACTGAGATCACTGGCCACTGTCGAAGTGAGTGTGACGTCAGGACCGCTGGGGCCGGATAAATCTGCCGGGGTGCTGCAACCATACCCGGTGGGATCCTGTGTGTCAATAATCAGGTCATTTGCTGAACGGGAAATGGTGTCAGCACCGGTACCATCGGTTGCAATTACTCTTACATTATAATTGCTCACTTCTACAGTTCCGAGGTCAGTATCCGCTTCCCACGTAATTGAACGGTCAGTAGTAGAGCTGGTAGCATCAATCCCGGCACCAATGTCCCCTGAGGTAGTGGTTGCACTTGCCCAGGTACTGTTATTCCAATATTCCAGTGATATAGTTACCGTTGCATTATCTGCATCGGAAACCTCGTAGTCAACAATTACCTGACCACTGCCGTCTGTCTTCTGGTCTGAGTCGTTGTCAAGATTTACAGCAGTTTCGAGTCCGCTAACCACAGGCCTGTTATCGTACGTGACAATAACCTCAACATGGTCCACATAAAGGAGGTCGATAGAGCTAGCACCGCCTGCATTTGATTGACAGCCGACGTCAATGCCGTCTACTTCCGCCCATGTCCATGTTTGGTTGGTCATGGGGCTGGTTATCCATGTATTTGTATAATAGGCAAGAGCTGTTCCAACCTCATCCGTAGTGGCGTCCTGATACATGGTACCGGCGTTAAACACTGAAACACGGATACCATCAGCTGTTCCGGCCAGATTGACAGATGACCGCGCGTATACGCGTACCTGGACAGAAACTATAACGCCAGACTCGCTCGAATTGGCGAGAGGGGCACTCAGCTCTCTGCTTTTATTGTTGGTATTGGCTTCCGTCCCTCCCTGCGCAGCACAATCAGCCCCAACGCTCGCACCGCCGGCGCTCCACTCGTTTCCAGTACCGGTGCCGGAAGCTGCGTCAAGAGTTTCGGTAGCGGCATAAAGGGAAAATATGGAGAGTAAAGAGATGAAAGTGATCTTAATAATAGATTTTGTCATATTGTTATTTTATTGGGTTACGAAACCGACGGCAGTCTGAAGCATGCATGCTGCTTATGCGGCCCTGTCCTGCATTTCCCGCAAGCAAGTGCCCGGCGCTCAAAAATCTCCTCGGATTCAAAGTCAGGAGGAGAGTATTTCGGTTTTGTAACAGGCTTGCTTTTTTTATGTTGATTTTGCATTGAATTATTCCTCAAATACACATATATGCCCTATATATAAGGTCATTCATTTTTATTAATTATACAGCTATTTGCCGGGATTGTCTATTAAAAATAGGAGATATTAGACTAAATATAAGAGAAATTTTATTATTTGGTGGGGGAGGGCTTTTCCCCACAAAACAAATTATTTTTTTATTTCAGTAAAAATCTAAGTATTTGCACTTTGTCCTAAATCAACTATAGCGGCAGTAAAAATAAGTTTGAAAACAGATTGAATACAGTGGTATTACCATGGAATTTATTAAATAAAAACCTAGGGTTATTTTCCACATATTTGGATTATTAGATAGGGTATTATTCCAAATTAGTAATAATTTGTGGACATTTTTATTAAAATATGGTATATTTTCTATATGTATAGAACAATAACCCAAAAATTACTTGATTGGAAAAATTCAACCAACAAAAAGCCACTTGTGTTAAAAGGTGCCCGCCAGGTTGGAAAAACCTATTCACTTCTTCATTTTGGTAAAACATTCTATGAAGAAAAAGGGTTTAAATGCCATTATATTGATTTTCATAAAGCTAAATATATTTATAGCATTTTTAACGAGAGCAAAGATGCAAAGCAAATCATTAAATACCTGCAATTTCGGCTAAAAATAAAAATTGATATTAACAATGATCTTCTGATTTTTGATGAAATTCAAGAATGTCCGGATGCTATTACCTCTTTAAAATATTTTGAACAGGAGATGAAAGGGCTTGATATTATCGCTGCGGGTTCACATCTGGGTCTGATGCAGAATGAGGCCTCGTTTCCCGTAGGGAAAGTAAATTTTCTATACATGTTTCCGCTTAATTTTGATGAATATGTAAAAGCTGTTGATCCGGAGGCTTGCCGGGAGCTTGAAGAATATAAACTGATACAACCTTTACCACAAGTCGTTCATGAAAGGCTTCTTGAAGTATTAACTATTTATATGTTTACCGGTGGTTTACCGGAAGTTGTAACAGAATTTATCAACACGGCAGAGGATATAACCAATACAATTTTGGCTGTAAGAAAAATTCAAAAAGAATTGATCACAGGGTATTGTGCGGATTTTACCAAATACTCCGGTGTAGTTAATGCAAGCCATATTCAATATGTTTTTGATTCAATTCCTGCTCAACTCTCAAAATCCCATGACGATAAAGTTAACAAATTTATTTTTAAAGATGTAATTCCAAAGAGAAAAGGTTTTGAACATATCCGGGGACCTCTTGGCTGGTTAATAGAATCCCGTCTATGTATAAAAAGCATTATAGTTAAAAAAGCATTACATCCTTTAAAAAGTTACTCCGAAGATAATAAATTTAAAGTCTATCTTTTTGATACGGGTATTTTAAATTGTCTTTTAGATATTCCAGGGGAGGTAATTTTAGGCGAGAAGCTTGGGCCATTTAAAGGCTTCATTGTAGAGAATTTTATTGCCCAGGAGTTGTTTAGCCGAAAAAATGAAATGCTTATTTCATGGCAGGAAGCGACTGCTGAATTAGAGTTTCTATTAAATCTTGGAGTTGATATTATTCCACTTGAAGTAAAATCATCTTCACGGTCGCGAATGGCAAAAAGTCTTGATGCGTTTATTCAAAGATACAATCCTCCCAAAGCTTTTAAAATGTCTGCACAGAATTTTGGAATAAACAAAAAGAGAAAATTTACAACAGTCCCTCTTTATTGTAGCGGAAAAATATTTTAATTATTTCCCTGTGTATTTTCAGGCATTCCCACTTTGCGCCAGCTCAACCATAGCAGCAGTTCTCTCGCACAAACTTTCACTTTTCCCCGTCCATTTTTTCGTTTCCAGAAATGCAACTGCATGGCAGCGGGAGCATAACAGGTTTTTCTCGCATTTTCTGCATGTTTCCTCAAGTCTCAGCTCCTGCTCCCGAAACGCCGTGCTTTTTTTACCGTACCATATCTCTTTAAAAGATTTTTTGCTGATGTTTCCCATAGAGATCGGCAGGATTATGCAGGGATACACTTCACCGTCCGGCATAATGCCGCACAGGCTTCTCCCTGCGTCGCAGTGGAGGGTAACGGGGTCTTCCTTGTTTGACACACAGGAAACAATCGATCCGACTTCCATGTCCTTGAGGAAGGTAAAGTGCTGTTCGTGGTTGAGGGCGTACGGTGAAATTTCTCCCTTGTGAAGGGGCAGGATCGTGGAGTCGCACTCAAAGGCGCAGCCTTCCGCATCGGCCAGTTTCTGTAATTTATTGTATTCACCGAAATTGGTATTTGACACGGAGTGTTTTATCAGTACCTTTATACCTGCTTTGACAAGCAGCCGTATGGCGTATAAAGCGCGCTTAAAGCTTCCAGGCCCGTGCGCCAGCCTGTCGTGAAGCCCTTCGCTAGCCGCGTGCAGGCTGATACCCACGTCCATGATTCCAAGGTTCTTCAGCTCGCGCACGATGCTCTCATTGACCAGCATGCCGTTGGAGATTATGCTTACTGCAAAGTTGTGATATCGTGCGGTGGAGACAATGCCGATAAAGTCCTCCCGAAGCAATGGCTCGCCGCCGGAAAGGGTAATATAGAGGCTTCCCATTTCAGCAAGCTCTTTAATAATTCTCTTCCAGTCATGCAGGGAAAGCTCTTTGGTGAGTTTGAATTCCTTTTGATAGCAGTAGTAGCACCTGAGATTGCACCTGTGAGTCAGCTCAATAAAAACACTGAGGGGAATGTTTTTTTTTGAAGCTTCGATGTTTATTTGCTGGGCTATTGTTTTGTCAGGCATAACGTGTCAGGAGTTTAGTTACTGTTAAGGGTTTTTCATTTTTAAATCGGGTTGTATTCGTATATCAATCAGATGCCGGAAACTTGATACTTGAAACTGGATAAAGAAATTTTTTATCCAGCATCCAACATCCAACATCCAACATCCAGCATCCAGCATCCAGTTTTAAGTTTCCAGCATCCAGCATCCATCTACTTTTAATTATGAATGTATCTTAACCAACTTCTTCTCTTCCAATTTAGCAATAAAACCGGTAATATCCTCAAAAATCTGCTTTTCATCAATATCTTCGAAATGCTCATTTACCTCTGCGCAGATATCTTCTACCGTTTTTGGTGTATCGAGTATTTGCCAGATATAGGTGCCGACTTCGTTGAATCTGTGCAGCAGGCTGTCTTTGGGAGTAATAACCAGCATTTGCTCCTCAAAGAGCCGTTGCGCGACGTTTTCCACTCTTTGAATTTTGGTTTTTTCTGATAAATTCATAACGCAATTTTTTAAATATTTTTTCCCTGATTTATTTATTATTACCATTAAAATAGTTATCTTTATAAGATATGAATAAAGTTAATAATAAAAATAACAATTACAGCGCAATTAAAAAATTCTGCAGCCGCCATAGAGTTTCGTATATCACAAGAAAAATATTTAATTCATGGCTGTTGTTGGCAGCGCTGCTCCTTGGCATCGGCACAATACTATCTATTTCATTTTACTTTTTCCCCTGGACTGCGCTGCCGGTAATTTTTGATGTGGCAGTAATAGTAACAGGATCGTTATGTATACTTGCTTTAATAAAATTAACAATAGTCAACAAACAATCTCTAAGCAATATTGCCTCTATCCTTGAAAAGCTTGTTGACAAAAAGCACCAATACCTTTCCATTGCTCTGGAGCTGGGAAGGACTTTATCATCAACATCGTCTCAGCTTGTTGAGCAGGTTTGCTCCGAAGCAAAAAAGACCTTTGGCATATATCCGAAAAGCATAAAAAATGTAGTTAGTAAAAAGAGAATATTTGCCTTATGCATTTGCCTCATACTCTTTTTTGGGTCTGTGTATATTTGTAAACCGAGAATGGTTACCTGGTGGGACATACCGCTCTCAATGTTCAAATCAATCCAGGCCTCCGTTTACCCGGGAAAAATTGCCGTACCAAAAAATGCGAATGTTTCTCTCAGGTGCATGCCGGAGGAGCCGGCATACCCTTCAGCAGGGTTGTCAATAACGGAGCTTTCACAGTATGGTGCAAGAAGCATGCGCCATCTTCTTCGCCCCGGTCCGGACGGCAGTTTCACCTATACGATAGATTCCATTGCCGCGTCGGTTGCATACGCGTTTACACTGGGGAACAGGGTGTTCGGGCCTGAGACTGTGACGGTGGTGCCGCCGCCGGTTCTGTATTCGTTTAAGGTCAGGCTGAAACCTCCTGCCTATACGCGGAGAAAGGAGACGCAGCTGCCTGAAGGCCGGGGCTCCATTGCTGCGTATGCAGGGACAAGGGCGCAGTTCCATATCGGCTCTGTTTTTCCCCTGCGAAGCGCGTCCTATATGCATGAGAGCGGCGATACGGTTTCCCTTGATATTGTGGAGGGTAATGCAAAAGGGGAGGTGCGGCTCTTCAAATCCGGCAGGTATACCTTTGTCCTTGAGGATACCATGATGCAGAAGAGTGATTCCCTGCCTTCGTTTTATATGAGTATTCTCCCCGACTATAAACCGGATGTCCGTATTGTAAAGCCGGGTATCAATAAGATGCTTACTCCTGCACAGCAGGAGACCCTCTGGGTTGAGGCCGTGGATGATTTCGGTATTAAAAAACTGTCGCTTCACTGGGAACTGTCAAGGGATGATATTGACACGTTGTATTCGAAGAGCATTTTACCGAAGGGGAAAAGAGAGAAGCTTATCAGAAGGCAGGTTGCATGGAACTTGGCAGAGCTGTCCCTGTATCCGGGGGATACTGTGTTCTACTGGGTCTATACCCGTGATAACAAGCCATTTGGAAAGCCCCAGGTAAGTGTCAGTGATACCTTCTTTTTCCGCCTACCTACGTTTCAGGAGATACATAAACGGATTGCGGGAAAGGAGGACGATGCAAGCAGTGCGATGTCATCCGTAAAGAAACTGCAGAAGGATATGAAGGAGCGGCTGGAGTCTCTGATAAGATCGGCAAAGGGCAAGGAGTCCCTTTCCTGGGAAGAGAAGAAGATCGTGGAAGACCTCGGCAAAAGCATCAGGCAGCAGGCCGATTCCCTGGATAAGGCGGTGAAGGCCCTGCAGGAGGCTGTTGAAAAGATGAAGCAGTCTTCGGTTAACAACGAAGTCCTTGATAAAATGAGTGAGGTGCAGAAAGCCCTTAAGGAGCTCATTGATAAATATGGCGATAGCCTGTTCTTTAACATGCCCGGACCGGATGAGAAGATAAGCTGGCGGGATATGCAGAAGGCGGTTGAAAAAATGACGGAGATACTGCCTGATCTGCAGGAGCACCTTGAAAATGCATTAAAATACCTGGAAATGCTGAAAAAGGAGAATGAGCGCGCATTGCTTGCACAGCAGGCAAAAAAGCTTGCCGAGGAGCAGATGCGGATTGCACAGTCGGATGAAAGTGAGGATAAACGGGCACATCAGCAGAAGGATTTTCTGGATCGCACCGGGGAGTTCCTCGATGAATTGCGTGACAAATTGACCGACAAGAAAAGCCCGGTTGGCATGAATGACATACCCTCTTCAAAACAGGTGCAGTCCCTGCAGAAATCAATGCAGTCCGGTATGCAGATGCAGCGGATGCCTCCGGGCAACATGATGAATCAGATGAGCGCCAATCTGCAGTCGCTCTCCGGGGAGCTTGAGTCAACGCTCATGAGCGCCATGTTTGCAAAGGCAATGAAGGATCGGGAGGCACTGCTTGACATGGCCCAGGACGCCATAGACCTGTCAGGGTGGCAGGACGGGCTGGCACAGTCAATGGAGAAGCCGTCGGCCTGGAAAAAGCGAAAGAAGATGACTGCCATGGAGCAGCAGGCATTGCGGGACGCCTTAAAAAAAAGCATGGGAAACCTGGACAGCCTTGAGATTGTCAGCCCCGGCATGATACAGAAGATAATGAAAGATGCGGATAATGCCCTTTCTTCAATGCAGAATGTGTTGAAGTCAATGAGCAGCTCACGCCCAGGTATGGGTATGGATAAATCGACCCACAGCCTGAATGCGCTTGCCCAGACACTGCTTGAATCCGCGAACAGTATACAGCAGAGCATGAGCGGGGGATCCGGCGGTGGCGGCGGTATGATGTGCGGGCTGAAAAAGCTGTCCGCAAAACAGGCTGCCATAAACTCCCTGACCGGTGAGATGCTTCGGCAGATGTTTTCGCAGTCGGGTAAGGAGGGAGGAATGTCTAAAGGTGGTAAAGGAACAAAGGCCGGGAGAGATGCTGAGAATGCACGCCTGGCTGCTCAGAAAGCGCAGAAAC
>JAUXBV010000426.1 GCA_030619215.1 Fibrobacterota bacterium
AGACCGCTTGGCCTCCGACTTGGTTACCGTTGATGTACATGTTGTTGCTGCGACAAATAAGAACCTCCCTGAGATGGTAAAGGAAGGCTTGTTTCGTGAGGATCTTTACTACCGTATAAAAATCCTGAGTCTTGCTTTGCCCGCCTTAAGGGATCGCAAGAGTGACATACCGCTTCTCTGCGACCACTTCATCAGCCTTTTCAATGCGCGCTATAAAAAGAACATTACCGAGCTTTCAAATGACGCCCTTGATGTTTTGCTTGCACACGATTATCCGGGAAATATCAGGGAGCTTGAGAATACCCTGGAGCATGCTTTTATTTTTTGTAAAGGCAGTGTTATCGAGTGCAAACATTTGCCGCCAGAGGTACTTGATTCGGTAAGCTGTAATGAAAAATCAGAGGTTGCTTTTGCAGGGATAGATAGTTTTGAGGATCTGGAGAGGATGTTTATTAAAAATGTTCTAAAAGAAAATGACGGCAGCCGGATAAAATCGGCAAAGAAGCTTGGAATTCATAAGGCGACGTTGTTTCGGAAGATGAAGAGTCTGGGGATTGAGGGAGTATAAATCCATTCGATCGAAGTAAGATACGTCTCATTGAATGATTTCTTTCATGATATCATCGGCTGACACAGCTTTACATTTATTATGTTTGTACTCAGAGCGGGCATTTTTTATTTCTTTGGCAAGTTTATTTCTACGTTCCTCTATCGAACGCTTATGCAGTATTTCGACGAGATCCTCCCTTGCGTCAAGCGGGAGGTTCCCGGCAGCCTCAAGTACATCCGCGAAAATTATTTTTTTCATATTTGACTCCTAATCATTGTTTTAAAGATACAATATTTTCTAAATTTTATCCATTAAAAAAATGTTGCCGCTAGCGATAGCTTAAAAGGCTCAAAGCGTATTGGGTATAATACAATTAATGCCGGAACTCAGTAATTTGTCTCAATTCCTTACGATGAAATCGCAAGTCAAAATCTCTCGTCCTGCATCCTCTTCCTCGCCCTCGAAAGTTCAATAACAATTCGAGGACGAGGAGGAGAAAGAGGACGAGAAGGATAATAGTGGGGTGTGGTGGACGCTAAACGAAAATCTTCATAATTGCATGGATAAACCTGAAGAAGAGCACCCTCGCTAATTGTGTAAAAAACCATTCCGGTACTGTCCTTCTTAAAAAGATATTGACTCTTCTGAAAAATGCGAGAAAGAAGTTTTGTTTTGGCGGTTCTTTTTTAAACATCGGGTTGCCTTCAGGTGTGTAGAAGAGAAGCTTCCGGGAGAAGAAGCAGTAAAAAAGCCTTCCGAGGTCTTTGAGAATTTTCGGGTACATTTCCCTTTTTATTCTTCGGCGTTGTAAGAGGAAGCTGTTTTTCAAGAAAATGCCGGTTAAAATTCTGATGTCCTTCATGGTGAGCAGGTCAAGGATTCGACGCTTGACAGTTAAAGGCGAGATCTCCGTGCAGCATTCGGTAAACTCGTGAAAATATTCATCACGTAGGTAGGCATAATGAAAGTCCTGCAACACAATGTCCAGTGCCATACTGAGCTCTTTCTTTTTCAGCCAGGCGATATCATATTTTCTGAGCATGTTTTGCGTGTACCTCTTTTTTTCCAGTGCCTCTTGTATAACCGGGGCAAGAAGCGTTGCTTCTTCAAGAGCGGGGAAGAAGCCAAAACCGGTGTTTGGTATCTGGCGGGTAGCACCGGCTCCGATAAATACGACATTATCATACGCAGCAGGCTCTGCGAAGTCGGTCATTGGAATAAAGCCGTATCGCTCACGAACGAGTCTGCCCGACAGCTTTCTGATATTGAGCCATTTGCTCATGTACCCTTCCATCTCTCTTTTTGAAGGGTGGCCTGCCGGGTCGTTCGGTGAGGTCCTGGTAAGTACCATGGCGCCTGCGCCTGCGGAATGTTCATCAATGACGTCTACCCAGAAATTGGCGCTTGTCTGAGTGGGAATAGCCAGATCCCATATAATTTCATCCTGTGGTTTGGATAAATCTTCAAACTCATAGACCAGGCATTTCCACACGTTGCTTGATTTCTGCCTGTGGAAGGATTTCCCGATATTGGAATTGAATCCGCCGGCGTCAATGAGAATGTGCCCGTTAAACTTGGGGTTGTCAGCCAGCTTTTCCTTTGAATCAAGTTCGTTGAGGAGATTAACCATTACATACGGATCATGTTTCCTGTAGAAGAAAGGGTTGACGTTAAGTAAAGATGTCGAGCGCGGTGCTTTTTCCGATGCTTCATTATACCGGATCAGCTCATAGCCGTTAAAAATGGCTTTTGCAGTGATTGTGCTGTTTCCGTTTTTTCGGGCGTATGCCGTTACTTCACAGTTGTCGACAATGACGCAGCTTTTATTGTTAATACTCTGAGCCAGTAAAAAGAGCGTCTTTGTTTGATCCATAATACAGTAGTCTAACTGTGAAGCGTACTCGAGTCCGAAATAGTCCTTAAACATTGTATCCTTATGCTTTGTGCAGACAGCCGGATGCAATTCATAGCGCTCCACAATTGTATCGGGAAGGGCGAATGTTTTTTGTGTCTCTAAAAAGAGTCCCCTTTCTAAAAGGCATGTTTTAATATTTCTTTTAGAAAGTTCAACTGCAGCATATATACCGGCGGGGCCGGCGCCCAGTATGACGACATCAAAGTGCTGCCGGGATATTTTATAGACAGCTTCCCGGTCCGAATGATCAGCACCTGAGAAGACAAATTTTTCCTGGGAGTTAAGGTGGTCAATTAACTGTTTACGTTTTTCTTCGGGATCGTGGGAAAGGCCGGTAAATACTTCTGAAGATAAGGTCATAGTGATTACCTTTTATGTAATAATAAAGAAATAATATAGGAAAAAGTGGAGTGTAAAAAATAATTAATCTTGATTTTGCGACAGCGACTTTGCAATTGGCAGGGAGATATAAAAAGTTGTCGCTACATTTGGCTCGCTTTCGACTCTTATACTGCCGCCCAGCTCATTAGAAATATAATTTGATGCGAGATGGAGACCAAGACCGCTGCCATCTACTTTTGTTGTGTAGATATCGAAGATTTTATGCAAGACTTCCATTTTTATGCCGGGGCCGTTATCGGTTATTGATACCTCAACATAGCTATCCTGTTTATAAATAGACACGGTTACTTTTTTATCGGTTGTGTCAGCCTTCAGTAGGCTTTGAACTGCATTATTTAAAATATTAAGGAACACGGAAAAGAGTCGGTATTCAGAAGCTGAGACCGTATAGGATTGGCACTCTTCGCAAAATTCCTTTGAAAATGAGATGTTGTTTTTAACCTCTTTGCTCATCATGACAAAGTTTACCGCATTATCAACAATCTTCCAGGCTTGAATTTTCTCAACTTTAACTCCATCCATCTTTATGTAATTGATAAAAACAGACGAGATCCGGCGTATTTCTTCAACGCTTTTTTCTATGGAATTAAGCTGCTTCTCACCGATGGAGTTTGCAACCTTGCGTTTTATCATATCAATACTATTAGTTATGATAAGTACCATATTTTTCATATCATGAAGAATGGAGGCGAACATTTCACCGCTGATAACAAAACGCATGACGTTCATAAGCTTGATATTCGTTGCTTCCGTCTGTTCAATCTGGGCTTTATAATTATTTACCACAAAATTGTAAACCATGACGATGAAATAATAGGGTGTAACAGCCAGCAGGAGCTTGAAGGAGGTTATAAATAGAGGGAATTTGAATTCGAAAAACCGGGGTGTAGCCCAGAAATCAAGAAGAGCAATAGAACCCATAAAAAGAGTAATAGACAGAATGTTCTTTCTCACCGTCACCTTTTTACTAACGGCTGTCTGGTCATACATCAGCTTGAGTGTTAATACGAGGAATGCTATAACATAGACAGGAGTCAAGGGAATTTTGAAAATGGAGCAGGTGATGTTTTCAATGATGTGCAAATCTATGATGAAAAGATAGGAACAAAAATTAACGATTAAGGAGATGTCTTTTTTTA
>JAUXBV010000408.1 GCA_030619215.1 Fibrobacterota bacterium
ATTATGTAAGAGCGGATAGGCCATTGACATGTCCTACCACTCAACATACTGTAATTACAAATAGTATATATAAAAAGTAAAATGAAATCAAGGTTCCATAAATATATACGATATTTGCTGATTGTTTAATATTAATTAACCCGATTAAATCATACATTTATTAATACAGAGAATGCAATTACATAGATGCTGAGACAACCAGATTTATACGGCTATCAAGCGGGGCGTTGCTGCCAGGTGGGATAGATTGCGAAATAACCGATCCTGGCCTTGAAGAGATACCTACCTTATATTCAATTTTTCCTACAAAAAGGTCGTTTTCTTCAATTCGTTTTTTGGCCTCTGCAAGCGTCTCACCAATTACATTTGGAACTTCTGCATGGGTTGGCTTCGGGCCTTTTGAAATAGTTACTTCTACAGGTATTTCTCGCGAGGTAACAGTACCTCTGGCCGGAACGGTTCTGGCGATATGGTCCTTTTCAATTATTTCATTGTATGATTTATATACGATTATATTTGAAAAACCCGCATCTCTCAGTAAATTCTTTCCGATACGCTCTTTCATCCTTATAACATTGGGTATCGTATCAACCTCCTCACCCTTGCTCACTATTGCAAAAATATGACGTCCCCTTTTAACGTCTTCTACGGGTAGCGGGTTTTGGTTGATAATATAGTTTCTATCTATGGTATCATTATATTCCCAGGACTGTATCTGTAAACGTAATCCCACATCATACAGGCTCTGCCTTGCTTCTTCCCAATGCATATTAACTATCTCGGGGACCTTTAATACACCGCGGTTCTTGACACCTGAAATGTTCGGCATGATATACCTGTCAACGATAAGAAGGCCGCTTATCCCACCGATAATCATAATGAGAATTGTCAGGGGTACAAAAAGAGTCCAAAATTTACGTGCAGAAATACTAATCGTATAATTTTTCTTCATTTAAAATCACAAGCTTCTTTCTATCTGTAGTAATATAACGTTTCTTTCGCAATTGAGATAATACTCTCGAGACAGTCTCCCGGCTGGTACTGGCCATATCCGCAATCTCTCTATGCGTAGGCGGGTTGTTAACAACAACGATGTCGCCTACACGTTCGCCATTGTCTTTGGCTATCTGTAAAATAACTTCTGCTATGCGGCCATAAACACTCATCATTGAAAGTGTGTTTATCTGTTTATTCGAACGCCTGAGGCGTTGAGACATCGTTATAAGCATCTGAATGGTAATCTTGGGATACTTTTTTAATATCTCAAGCAGGGGCCGGCGATAAAGCATAAAGAGCTCGCAGTCTTCCGCAGCAATAATCGATGCGCTTCGGGGTTTACCATCAAGGATAGACATCTCCCCAAAAAAATCTCCCTTCCGGAGAGTTGCAAGGATTGTCTGTTTTCCTTCAGATGTAATAACGGTCACATATACTTTCCCGGAGGCAATAATAAAAAATGTCTGGCTCTCTTCATCCTCTTCATGAACAATAACCTCATTAGCTGAAAACTTCCTCTGAATCATTGCTTTACATATCGCCTCATACTCAGATTTCGACAATCCCTGAAATAAAGGTACCTTTGAAGCAAAAGACTGTATTTGTCTTATATCCATTCTATTCATTTCTTCTCCCCTACCAGAGCACTGAGCCGCTGAATACGTGAAAGTGCTTTTTTGCCAAACCTTCCCTGCTCTCCATCGGATTTTACTATCTTACGATAAAGAGTTATGGCTTTTGTATACTCTCCAAGCCTTTCGTATAAACGGGCTGCTTCATATTCTGCAGTAACACCCCATTTGCTGATTCCTACGCCAGCATAAAGATACGGTACTTTCAGGAATTCCGCAATAGCTTTTGAAAAATCACCTAATTTTGAATAGCATGTCGCAATCCAATAAAGTATTTCGGGTTTATCCTCTTTTTTTGGATTATTGTTTGCTTTTTTAAAATGTTCATATGCATCTTCTATCTTTGACGCCTGTAATAAACAGAAGCCTATCTTTAAATGATAGGACGAGACATGTATTTTGTCAGCATAACCGGAAAGGACGATAG
The DNA here is from genome assembly GCA_030619215.1 of Fibrobacterota bacterium. GTDB lineage: Bacteria > Fibrobacterota > Chitinivibrionia > Chitinivibrionales > JANQEN01 > JAUXBV01. The sequence goes on from JAUXBV010000408.1 coordinate 2,056, forward strand.
TGTGCAACCGGGCCGCGTCAAGCCAGGAAGATGTCTTCTGATATGCTACTGCCGCATTGTTCGCAGCGCGAAAACGGGTTTTGGAATCAACCTTTTTTTCAGCGATTACCTTTGAAAAATATTCCGCTGCCCGGATGAATTCATTCTGTCCATGAAAAATCATACCTATCTTAAAATATGCCAGCGGTACGAATTCACTGTTTGGGTACTCAACCGGGAATTTATGAAAAAGCTCCAGCGCCTCTTCCATTTTATTTTGATAATACCTTGAAAGGGCGATCTGATATAAAGCATCATCTGCACGATGGCTCTTCTCATATTTCTGCAGTATATATTTAAATCTGTTTATCGCCTTATCATATTCCTTTTCCACAATAAGGTGCGTTCCCTCATAGTATACTATTTCCGCTATTTTACCCTTGTATCTATCACCGTACTTATCCTTAAATTTTCTAATTCGTTTATCAACTCTCTTCCCTTTCCCATCCATAATCATGGCTGTTATGTTACGAGTTAAATTTTCCACACTGTCTGACTGGGTTCTTGCATATTCAAGAGCCCTGTTAAAGGAGGATGCGGCATCATCATATATCCTGTTGTCAAAATAGATATTCCCCATCTTCATGAGAACTTTCATCCTGTCTGGAAAGTCCTTATAAGCTAAGGCATTTTTATAATGATTGAGTGCGTCATAGGTTTTGTTGTCACCCTCCGCAATTCGCGCCAGCTCGTAATGAATATCCGCAAGAATACCTTTAGTAACTTTTTCATTAATAAGCTCATTGAATAGTTTTAATGCTTCTCCGCGCTTATCCAACTGCCGAAGGCATTTTGCTATACCATAACGGGACTCTAAGGTAAATAAACCATCAGAATAATTCTGCTGATAAAGACGGTAATTATTAAGTGCTTCAAAAACCTTCCCTGTCCTCAGCTCAGCTGAAGCTAATTCATACCGTGCCCTTTCAGCAAAGACACTAAAGGGATACTTATAGAGAACCTGTTTAAAGATATCAATGGCATTGCCATAATCATTATTTTTTCCGGCAAGTATCCCCCGAATATAAAAGACTTCCGCATCAAAAACAGAAGTGGGAAACCGTTTAACAAACAGGTTTATTGTCTTTCCTGTAGAGTCAACCTCACCAAGGGTAAGATAATTTCGTGCCAGCCCGATAAATGCCTGGGGTGCATATTGACTTGAAGGGAACCGCTTTACAATCTCCCCATAGGCTTCGACCGCCTTTTTGCCGTATTTTTTCTCTTCTTTAGTGGATCGTTTTTCATAATGTTTTGCTATATTAATGTATATTTCGTCAAGATACTTACTGTTAGGATATTTTGTAATAAACATCTCATACTCGCCTATTTCCGGTGTTGTCAACATCATATTACTATAGGCAGCCTCATCCGCGAAGGGTGATGATGGGAAGTTGGTTATGATATCCTCATAGAGTTTTATTGCCATCCCTTTCGAATATTCAGCCATTTTCGGATTTTTTTCAAACGTCGCCTTTTCATAGAGCTTTCTATATATATGAGCTTTATTTATTTCCACCTCAGGTTTTAAAGAATCCGGGAGTGACTCAATAGTATCAAATTTTTTATACATTTCTAAAGCTTTTGTGTAATCTTTCAGATATTTATCATAAATGTGGGCTGTCTTTAATAGTCTCTCAAATTTTGGAATCTCAGTCTGGTCCTTTTCCAATATCTCTGCAAGCTTATACACGGCGGTTTCAGAGTCTTGTATTAGGAAATTTCTTATATACCTGGCTCGCTTCCCAGCCTTTTCGACCAGCTTGCTATCGCCACCTGACTCGACAATATACTCATAATTTCTGACCGCTTTCCCGTACTCCTTTAAAGCTTCTTGACATTGGGCTACGGCAAATACCGTACGCTGGTAATAGTTGCTTGACGGGTACAATTTAAGCAGGTTCTCATATTCACGGAGTGCAGCTCCATAACGATTATACTCTTCCTGATATATCTTTCCTATCCTGTAAATTATTCGATCCTTATCACCGCGGTCCGGCAATTGCAAATAACGGCGGTAAGCAGTTATTGCGCTCGGGTATAATCCCTTTTTAAAATA
>JAUXBV010000238.1 GCA_030619215.1 Fibrobacterota bacterium
AAATGTTTCTGGGAACCATTTCAAATGGGATGCAAAAAATCAGACAAGCGGCCTCTATTTTGTTAAGGTTAAGGTTAACGATAAGGTTTTTGAGAAGCGTATCTGTTTGATTAAATAGGGAGGTAATGGTTCAAGTTTATTAATTAATGTAACGACTATTAAACGCACCTGAAAGATACAAGAGAATATCCGATAACTTTTTCAGGTGCGTTTTTTTTATGCCGATGTTTAAATAAAAGTTTCACGCGAGTGTCCAATGTAAATAAAAAACCTTCAAAAATCCGTGTGGCACGTGTGTTTTCTTTGTTCATAATTTGACGATGACAGCTCGAAATAAGGTGCCTGTGATGAAAAAGATAAACATCGGCACTATTGGCATAGCGGAAAACAAAACTTATTTGGCAATGACTTAATCGTATGACGGATGATTTTTAAATATTACTTATTCGCTAACATTTAAGAATAAATTTGCATATTATATTAAGATGTGGCGGAAATATTACGTATTGTATAAAAATGTTATAAATAAAATTAAGCATTTAATTGTTTTTTTCGATATATTATAATAGTGGGAAGGCAAGTTATTGAATTTTCAAAATTATTATTATTTACAATAAAAAAAGGGAGAGGCACGATGAATAAATATAAAACAGCTCTGTTTTTTGCCGTTTGTATGTGTTTCCTGGTTGTTTTCAATTCATTTGCAAAATCTCAGATCAGCCAGGTTAGCCAGAGGGGCAATGAAACAATAATTTCATTTCAGCTGTCTGAGTACGAAATTAAGAGTGAGGTAATTAACGGGGAGGAATGCAACTATGTTTCAGTTCCGGAGCTATGCTATGTGCATGAAAAGGGTTATCCCCAACTGCCACGGTTCTCTGAGAGTATCATTATATCTAATAACGCTGCTATGGGGCTGGAGATAGTGGACATTCAATTCAAAGAATTAAAAGTTAATAAAATAGCTCCCTCCAAAGGAACTATTTACCGCAGCCAGAATCCTGCTGACGTTCCATATACATTCGGCGAGATTTACAGCAAAGATGTATGGTTTCCCGAAGCTGCGGCAAGTTTGGGCACTCCTTATATTATGCGTGACATTCGCGGTATTGTTGTTCGTTTTCAACCCTTTCAGTATAATGCAGTGAAAGGTATTCTGAAAGTCGCGGAATCAATGACAGTTAAAATAAAAGAGATTGGCCCGGGGAAAATCAATGTTCTTACTAAAAAATTTGATGCACTTTCACCGGCATTCGAAAAAGTTTATCAGAGCCGTTTTATCAATTATTCACAACTGCGCACACGTTATACACCTATTGATGACGGTGACAAGATGATTGTCATTTCTGCTTCTGATTTTATAAGTACTATTGAACCTTTTGTGGAATGGAAAAACCAGATGGGTATTGAAACTGACTTGTATGAATATCCTTCTGAGACAGGCGGTACAGGGTCGAGCAATCTTGAAAGCTTTATACAGGGACAATATGATGATAAGGGAATTACCTATATCCTTCTTGTTGGAGATTATGAAGATATGCCATCACCTCAGGCAAGTGGAGGTGCATCAGATCCCTCTTATATTTTACTTGCAGGGAGTGATTCCTATCCGGATGCTTTTATTGGAAGATTTTCAGGTACATCTACAACTCACATAGAGACTCAGGTTAATAAGGTTTTAAATTATGAGAAAGAGCCTGATCCAAGTGGTGAGTGGTACCACAAGGCGATGGGGATTGGGAGTGGAGACGGTAGCCCCAAGGATTGGGAATGGATAGATGATATGCGGGATGTGATGATGGGATATAATTATACAGAAATTGATCAGCTTTATGATGCTTCCGGCTATTCAGCTTCGTCTTCCGACGTAACGGATGGGCTGGATGACGGACGCAGCTGGGTGAATTACATGGGACATGGGTCCAAGTCATATTGGGGTACGACGGGTTACAGCAATACGAGAGTGGCAGAATTGAACAATACGTATATGCTCCCTGTGATTATTTCGGTTGCGTGCAATAACGGAGAATTTGACGGAGGATCGGACTGTCTTTGTGAAGCATTTGTAAAAGCAGGAACTCCCACCGCCGGTAAAGGTGCTATTTGGATGCAGGGTTCTTCAATAACCCAGGAATGGACCCCGCCGCAGATTGCTCAAAAGGAGATGGTCAGGGTTTTGTGTGCAGAAGAGTTTCTTTCTGCTGGCGCTATTAACTATAATGGTGAATGTGAAATGCTTGATGCTGGCAATGGTGTAAACACATATGAGACAAGTATTGTATTCGGCGATCCGTCTTTACTGGTATTTACCGATACACCTGTAACACTTAATGTTACCCATGAGCCGACTGTACCACAAGGCCCATCGAAGGTGACGGTTTCTTTTGGAAAAGCCGAGATAGACGGACGTGTCTGCCTCTGGGAAGAGACTAATGGCATTGCCGGTTCTGCGATGGTTTCCGGACAAAGCTCCGTGGAGATAGACGTGGATGTTCCTAACGTTAGCAAAATTACACTAACCGTTACAGCCCGTAATTACGTTCCTTATATTGATACGGAAATAGGTGTCGGCCCTGGCGCTATTACACAATCTGATCCTTTAATGAACATAAAGATGCACTGCTTCCCAAATCCCTTCAGCGCAACAGCAAACATCTCTTTTTACAATCCTGTAAAAAACGCGCTGGTGACAATATATTCCAGTGATGGGAAAGTTGTTGTGTCTGAAAATGTTTCTGGGAACCATTTCAAATGGGATGCAAAAAATCAGACAAGCGGCCTCTATTTTGTTAAGGTAAGGGTTAACAATAAAGTATTTGAGAAGCGTATTTGTTTGATGAAATAGTTTGGTTATAGTACAGATTATATTAATTAGTGCCTGTTCGAAAATATATGCAGTGGAGAGTTTTCGGGCAGGCACTAATTTATTTAACTCAGAGTATTAAGCCCATTTCATCTGTAACTGGCCGTGCTTATACGCACAGTCTGTTAGTACCTTAGAAATTATTTCCCTATGGCAGCCAGGGATATAAAAAATTGTTAAAAAAAACATTGTTGTTTTTGCACTTCGTTTTACTCAGCACTTTGCACTTCGTTTTACTCAGCACTTTGCATTTTACATTTCAATATATATATTACTCCACTTATTTTGGCTGACAAAATATGTTGATTTAAAAAGCATTTTCGGATATCTTTTTAAAAACAGGCTATTGGTAAAAAACATATAAAATTTTCACTAGGGGAGAGGATTTTATGAAACAAAAAGCATTTTTCAGTACCATTTTCTTAAAACTTACCATTATCTTTTTTATTACTATAACTCTGGTACCTGTTACAGGATACGGTGCGCCTGGCCAATGGAAGCCGGTTGCTGCGCATTTTCAGGAAGAGGGGAAGCAGGCCATACTTGTTCGCGTGGTAGAACAGAGCGGTAACACCATCAAACTCCTCTATCAAACACCACCGTTGACATTCAGGGAGTTACGATATCAGACAATTGAAGGAAAACCTACAGAGTTTTGTGAGATGGGTAATGCCCGGACCTGTACAAAACCCGGCGAACCGCAGGTACCTTATATTTTCTCAAAAATTATTCTCCCTCAGGGACATACAGTTGATAACATAGTCCTGCTTCCTGAAGAGAGGGTTACTCTGTCGGAAAAGCATTTGTTAAGTTACGGTAGAACACCTCAACATTCAGGCGACCGGCGGAATATTTACACAAAACCATGTGCAGCTGTTTATGAATCGGATGCTGTGTTTCCGGGAAAGACGTATGAATTGACGTCAGTTCAGTATCGGTGCGGTGTGGCTATCGCCTATGTCAAGATATTTCCGGTAGCATACTATCCGAAAACCGGAACGGTATCATATTTCCCGTCTTTTACTCTTGAAGTTACCACCAGAAAGGATGCTTCCTCCGGAACCGGTGTACGGGTACGTGCCGACAGGCTCTTGCAAAGAAGCAAAGCTTTGGAGGAGAATCCCTCAATGCTGCAAACCTATACAAATGGTATAATTCAAGGGGAGTACCGGCATGCTCTCTGTAATCCCAGGGATAATTTCAGATATGTGATTGTAACCGACATCGAGATTATTAATGCCAGTACCGATACCAGTATCAATGATCTTATCAGCTTGAGAGAAGCGCAGGGATTTACCTGCAAAGTGCAGAATATTTCGGAGGTATACAGCAGCTATCCGGGTTCATCAGACTATGAAAAACTGAGGAATTTTATTAAAGATGCCTATAATAACTGGGAAACTGAGTTTGTCCTGCTCGGCGGAGACATAAGAATTATACCTTTAAAAACGGTCTTTGCGCAGTGGGCCAACGAATCCGACGACATTCCTACGGATATGCCCTATCAATGCCTTGACCAGGCGACATGGAATGATGATTATGAGGCGGAAGTCTTTATTGGACGCTTCTCTGCAGAGGATGGCGATGAATTTGCCAATCAGGTTGCCAAGACTATCCGTTATGAAACCGTAGCAGAAGGGGACAGTTATTTGAAATATGGTATTGGCATTGGCGAGAAGCTGAGCCAGTCCGGTGACCCTCCTCCATATACATTTGCAAAGCCCTGTATGAAGGAATTAGAGCAATTTTTCCCCAATGATTTCAGTTTTGACGAGCTTTATGATATGGATGGTACCTGGAGCACAAGTGAAGGCATCAATGCGGTAAATTCCCAAAAGTATAGCATTATTAACCATTTCGGGCACAGCAATGCAACCTATCTTATTAAAATGGGAACCTCCGATGTAAGCTCATACACGAATAATAAGCCGGTATTCCTTAAATCCCAGGGGTGTATGGCCGGGAATTTTGAAACGAATTGTATCGGAGAAACCTATACTACTTCGTATAGAACAGGTATGTTTTCCATAGTGCTCAATGCCAAGTACGGCTGGTTCTATAATGATCCTGACAGTGTGGTAAACGGTTCCAGTCAGCAGGTCCATAAAGCCTTCTGGAGAGGGAGCTCCGAGGGGAATCTTGAATATTTCGGTGAATTGAACGAGTATTCACACAGCACCTGTCCGGAGCAGGTCTGGGACATACTGGAAACCAATCTCCTTGGGGACCCTGCTGTAAAATTCAGAGGTAAGGGGTCCAAGCCGTTTATCCAGGTCTTTTCGCCCAATGGCGGTGAAGAGCTTGAACAGAACACTACCCATACTGTGATGTGGTCGGACAATATATCCGGTAATGTAAAAATTGAGCTTCTTAAAGGCAGCACTGTGTATAAGGAGCTTGCTCAATCAACGGCAAGTAACGGTACGTTTGAATGGAACATAACCACAGACCATGAAGCGGGAGATGACTATAAGGTTCGTATTACCAATATTGACAGTACGGCATTGTTCAGCGAAAGCGCCGCTCCCTTTAGCATTATCGAAGAACTTATTTTCACGCTTCCCTATCAACAGGATTTTAACGACTGGTCGGAACATGTAAGGGATACGGAGTACTGGGTGCAGAGCGGCGATGATGATCTTGACTGGATAATACAGAGCGGGCCCACACCTTCACGGGCAGGTGGCTCCGAAACAGGCGCCGAAGGGGATTACCCGAATGGTTCAGGCAAATATATTTACGTTGAAGCTTCGGGCTCCAATAATAATCCAAGTAAAGAAGCCTCTATTGTAACGCCGAAATTTGATTTCAGGAATGTGACAGATGCTACATTGAGCCTCTATTACCATATGTATAGCGGTGAAAATGCCATGGGGGACTTCTTTGTTGATGTGAGGGTCGGTGAAAGCGGCAATTGGGAATTGGGCAAGATCAGCCTTAACAATAGTGATTATGGAGACCAGTGGATTGAAGCAACACTGGATATGGATTTTATTATTAGCGGAAGTTATACTGATGAGCAGAAAAATCGTGTC
>JAUXBV010000124.1 GCA_030619215.1 Fibrobacterota bacterium
CTGAAGATTTGAAAAATGAGATTCGACATAAGTATGTTGTAACGAATATGGTAAAGGATGAGCGGAAAGAAGATATCCACAAACGGCTGTCTGAACTGGAGATGGATTGTGTTGGTGATATTCCGAAAGATCAGGCAATCGAAGACGCCATATTTAACGGTACATCACTGTTAACCATGGAAAAATCAAAAGCAATGGAATATATTTTTTCAATAATGGATAAGATAGGAGGTACAAATGGAAATACCTAATGTAAAGGAGCGGTGGACGAGCAAGATTAACGAGGTGACAATAGGTGCCACAAAAGAACAGGGTGGAACAAGGGCGAAAACTATCACCGTTGGCGGCCAGACAACGTTGCCATTCCTGACTTTTGAAGGTGAGATACCCAATCCCGCGGTTATTGCGGGGTTTGTAGCGGACACACCGCCCGATTGGCCGGATGTATTAAAAAATGCCATCGGGAGTGAGATTAATTCACCGGTGGAATGGGCACAGAAGTGTGTACAGGAATTTGGCGTTGATTTGATTAGCTTGAAAATGGTCGGGGCAGATCCCTCAGTAAAAGACGCTTCACCGGCTGACTGTGCTAAAGTTGTGCAGGATGTTCTTAAAGCTGTTGACGTTCCGCTTATTATCTGGGGATGCGGTGACGAAGAAAAGGATAACCTGATTCTGCCGGAGTGCTCCCAGGCTGCGCGTGGGGAGAACTGCCTGATAGGCTCGGCAAAGGAGAGTAATTACAGAACCGTTGTTGCAATCTGCAAAGCGGACAAGCATAAGATTATTTCAGAGGCGCCTGTGGATATCAACATTGGTAAACAGGTGAATATCCTTCTTCAGGATGCCGGTTTTGACCTGAAGGACGTGGTTATGTTTCAGACAACCGCAGCGCTCGGCTACGGGTTGGATTATGTCTATACAATCCTTGAGAGAGCAAGAACAACCGGACTTAAGGGCGATAAATTAATGGCAGCGCCACAGATATGTGATGTGGGTGGCGAGACATGGAGAATCAAGGAAGCAGTTGCAGATGAGGATGTCCTGCCCGGCTGGGGCAAGCTTGAAAAACGTGGCCCCATGTGGGAGGCTGTTTGTGCTGCCGTTTATCTGCAGGCAGGAGCCGACATAATGATTATGGCTCATCCTGAAGCAATAAAAAGATTTCAGAATATTTTAAATAAATTATCCTGAGAAAGGAGGCTAAAAATGATTTTAATCGGAGAAAGAATTAATGCGGGTTTTAAGGATATAAAACAGGCGATTCTGGATAAGAATGGAGATGCTATTAAGGAATGGGCAATAAAGCAGACCAATGCAAAAGCTGATTATCTTGATGTAAATCTTGGAACCGCTTCAAACAAACCCGAAGATTTATGCTGGATGATTGAAATGGTCCAGGAAGCGGTAGACACTCCTATTTCCATTGATAACAACAGACCGGCAATGCTGAAAGAGGCAATTCCAGTGTGTAAAAAGCCGCCCCTTGTAAACTCAGTAACTGCAGTGGAAGAAAAATTGAATGAACTTCTTCCTATTGTGGCTGAGCACAAGGCCTCTATTATTGGCTTGGCAATGGATGAAGCAGGCAGCCCAAAAACTGCTGATAAACGGGTTGAAAATGCCGGAAAGGTCTTCGCCAAGATTTTGGAATTTGGCATGGAACCGGAACAGCTCTTTCTGGATCCCATTGTAATGCCGATGAAATTCATGCAGGAGCAGGCCCAGGAAATATTAAAGGCAGTGTCACAATTTACACTGTTTTCCGACCCTCCCTGCCATATTGTATGTGGATTAAGTAATATCTCAAATGGCACAACTCAAAAAAGCCTGATAAACAGGACTTACATTGCCATGATGATAGCACACGGACAAGATGCCGCTATTTTGGATGTTATGGATGATGAGCTGGTTAATTCCATTTTAACAGCGGAATTGGTTATGAACAAATCTATTTATGCGGATTCATACGTTGAGGCGTTCAGGAAATAGATAAAATTTATTAAATAATACAATATTGAATTTTTTAATGCAGGGGCGTACAATTGTACGCCCCTGCAATTTATTACACCGACAATTATATAACGCAATATTTTTCAATGATTGTCATACCCGCGAAGGCGGGTATCCAGTTTCAATTCATAGTTTTAAATGGATTCCCGCCTGCGCGGGAATGACCTAAGCCAAACGATATTTAATTGCCGCTGTAGTAGTATGGCAAAAATGGCCTTTAATATTATTTTTTAAAATGAAAATTCTAATTCTCAGAAGCGTACGAAATACCTCCTTCAAAGACCCATACTCAATTAGTTTGGATGTTAACTATGCCAACAGGGTAATTGGGCACCTGACTGATAAAGGCAACTATTGCCATGCCTGCGGCGACAAATGCATTTCCTGCCGTAAAGCATATAACCTGGATTTTTCGGAGAGTATCGCAGGTATTACCAGTTTCCCTTCTGTCCTTCCTGCAATAATAGAAGACCAGGAGCAGTACCTTCCTGATGAGATACCTGTTCATGATGTAATGATTGCCCTTGGGGTAAATGAGGAGATACTCATTGCATTTATTGAGAAATTTCCTGAGTCAAAAGGTATAATTATCCCCATTGAAAGAAGCGACTGGATTTCTCCCCATGCTATTAATAAGATAAGTGAAATATGTAAAGAGAAAGAGATAGAAGTATCCTTTCCAAAACCGTTCTGTTCTTTTCATCCGACAGGTGGTATTTTACGGAAATTCAGAGAATGTTTTAGAATTGGAAAACCAGATATCAGTTTTGAAATAAAAGATAACATTATTATTGATACAAAAGTCCTTGTCAGTGCACCGTGCGGCGCTACATATTTTACTGCCAGAGGACTAAAAGATAAAGCAATTAATGACAACCTTGAGTTTATAATCGATAGTCGGCTCAGCTGTTTCCCCTGTACCGCGGATACCGCAGTGGACAGGGAGTTTAAGGATTCAATTACGCATCAGGCGGTGAAGATTCAGAGAGATATACTTGTGGGATTAAAAAGGTAAATTATACAGCATATAAAACGCAGCTTTAAAACCTTCACATTATTTTTCATCAAAGATAAAGTTAAATTAGAAGGAGGTAATTGGAAGTGTTTCAAATACCAGCTAACCAAACAACGATGATCGGCAGTATGCCACATCAGGATATAGACAGTGCAATTGAGTTGTTAAAAAGATTTCCTCTGGATATACCCACATGGCCTCAACTTCCTAAAAGATCCTTTAAAGAGGGAATGATGCCGCAGTATTGTGAAGGCTTCCCGGGTATTAAAATTGACGAGGAAGAGAGGCGTATATGGCTTGAGCGGAATGATGAATTGTTGAGTGAAATGGCTGTTTTTTTTGAATATGTACTTTCTGATGCTATTGAGAAGTTTTCCATATCCTCTGAATATGCAACAGGATTTCATCCTTTCATTGACTTTCTAAAAGGACAAAATGAGAAATTGGCTATTGTAAAGGGACAGGTTACCGGCCCCTTTACCTATGGATTAAGTATCAATGATAATGATAAAAAGTCGTTATGGTTTGATGAGCAGTATAAGGATGTTATCCTGCAGGGACTGGCAAAAAAGGCAATCTGGCAGGTAGGGAAACTGAAAGAGTACGCTGAGAATGTCATCATCTTTTTCGATGAGCCGATTTTCTCCGCCCTTGGCACACCTGCTTATATAGGAATACAGGATGAGGAAGTGGTTAGCACTCTTAATGAAATGGCTGAGCCGATACATGCAACCGGTGCGGCAGTCGGAGTTCATTGCTGTGGGAATATGGACTGGTCGCTCCTTGCACAATCGTCAATAGATATTATTGCTTTTGATGCTTATGGATATGGCGATAAACTGGGCCTTTACCCTGAGGCAATTGATAAATTCCTGGCTCGCGGAGGAGTATTGGCATGGGGAATAGTGCCTACGGGGAATCCTGAAGATATTCATAAAGAGACTGGTGAAAGTTTAAAAAGTAAAATAGAAGCATTAATGGAATCGTATGTAAAGAAAGGCGTTTCGGAAGATCGGTTGCGTAATCAGTTGATATACACTCCTTCATGCGGTATGGGGACATTGACGACTGACGATGCGGAGACGGTTTTAAGATTGTTGTTAGAGGTTGGTGCCGGTTAAAAGAGGAAAGGAATTGGAGTGTTGGAGCCCTAAAGGACTAAAGTACTGGAGTATTGGGAAAGAGGGATTCTTTTTTCCATTACTCCATCACTTTAGGGTTTTAATCCTTTAGGACTCCACTCTTATTAAGTCCACGGCCGGGAGATCACACACGCGTTAATACCGCCTATTCCCATAGAAAGTTTTCCTGCTATTCCTTGTGGAGTTTTACATGCAGTATCATAAATAAAATTGTTATGGATACCGGCTATCTCCCTGTTAAGCTCATCTTCTTTTAATGGAGTTGGAAACACAGTGCCCTTTTCGTAACCGAGATATTGTGCGGTGAGTTCCCAGCCGCCTCCGGCGCTCATACCATGGCCGAAAGTACCCTTTCGGGCTGTTACCAGGATAGTATCCCGCATGATTTCACGCAGCGTCTCGATTTCCGGAAAATCACCTGGCGTGGCTGTAGCGTGAAGGTCCCACGCCTCCACTTCCCCCGGCTTTACTTTTGCCAGCTCAAGAGCCTGCCGTATGGCCGTAGCCGGCCCCTCTTTTGAAGGGGTGATGATATGATCCGCATCAGAGCTGACACCCACTGCAAGAGGCTCAAGGCCCAGAGGGCGATATCCTTTGGCAGTCATGTATTCATGGTCGCCCACGATCCATACTACGGAGCCTCCCGAGACATGAGTACCCAGTAAGCTGGTAAGAGGTTTTGAGACCTGTCCGTTTGCCGCCAGTATGCGTGCCTTGTAAAAGGCTGCCACCAGTATAGGTTGAGGCGGTGGATCAGTGGCTCCGATTACTACTGCTTTTGCTTCACCGCGCCGTATGGTATCAATAGCAAGTTTTAGAGTCACGCCGAAGGTAGAGCATGCTGCTACCGGTGCAAATGAAAAGCCTGTTATTTTTCCCAGCATGGAAACCTGGGTTGCCGGCGTGTTTGAAATGTTCCAGATCAGGTTAGCGGATACCTTTTCCCACGGCGGGTCCGGTGCTCCCCATTTTGCTTTTAGTCGTGCTTTGCGACGTTGTTTTTCTCTTATAACATTGAGCTTATTTGCTTCTATTTTCCCTTCTATGCCCAGAGACTCAATTTCAGCCAGCTCGCGCAGGTATTCCTGCAGCTCTACAGAATTATTTGTCCATAATTCGAGCCGGGTTTTTTCAGCTTCATCACGTTCTGAACGTGGAATATCCCCTGGATTAGGTGGTATTCCCTTAACACTTTTTTGTTCTTCAGGTTGTAAAGAGAGATACGCCTGTAAAGCACTGTTCCGCGTGGAATCACCCCAGAACGCGTTCCATGTATTCTGAGCCTTTTGTAAATCCAGGGTAGCCTGATGAATGGTGGCGAGGTTCCCGACACCGGTGCCGATATACACATGGGCTTGTGTTCCAAGGCTCTGTAATTCATGTTCGATTCCCGGGTTTTGACTGAGGGATTGTATAAAAGCGCCGATAGCATAAAGCGTCGGGAAGTCCATCTTTTTCACCATCTGTGGGAATCGCTTGGGAGGAAAGCGATTATCAATCCATGCACTGTAGTCAGAAAAGCAGAAATCAGGCATACCTACCATAAAATTATCAGGCCCAAACCCATTGAATGGAGAGAGCCAGCTTGAGAAGCTTTCAAGGTTTTTATAGAATGCTTCTATATTTGGGGAGCGGGGAGCAACGATTCCCCACCCAAAAACACCTACTCTTTGCAACGTCAACCTCTTTTTTGATTAGTTTGAATCAAATATTTACACCCAATACTCCACATTCTTCCTACAGATCATGCCTGTTTTTTACTGTAGCTGAGACATTTCCATCTTTGTCAACAAAGGCACTTGCTGCAACCACTCTGAAATCCGGCTGTCCCTCTTCAGGTCCCAGGGCTTCATACATTGCTTCAACGCATTCATCGGTGTTTGCACCGGTTATTTCAACATCGATTGGCTCTCCCGAAAATGACGGCAGGGGTTTTTCATTTATTCCAGTGTATGTTGCGATCATTTTGCCTTTACCGGGTATCATGGGAATATCAAAGTAGTGTTTAATAACAGCACCGTCCTCAGCACGTTTAGTAACACTCAGTGCTGCACCTCTATTTGTGATGCATCCGCTGATCCGTGGTGTATAGTTAGGCTCGTCCGGTTCATAGTCCCATTTACGCTGGCCATCCAGCAGGACTTCAACAGGCCACTTTTCCATATCCATGCATTCTCTTATATCTTCAGTCTGTTTGCCGTTACCCACGACTATTCCCTTGCCGTACATTATTGCCGAATAGACAAGGAGCTCAGGCTGTCCTGTTTTCAGGATTTCCTCGTCAGTCGGCTTAACAAATACGTTTTTATTTTCTTCGTCTATTTCAAGCCGTCTTGCCTGGCTTGACGGGCTTCTGCCTGTTATTGCATACATTACCACATCATCACCCCCTGGGCTTTTCCCAATAATGATTACGCGTCCGGGATATTCCATGGTACTCAATGCTTCCAAACCTTGTGCCATTTCAGTTACTCCTTTTTCTTCATAACAGTAAGAGCACAGAGACATGAAATCTTAAAATAAATGTCTTCTGTGCTCTGAAATTATTACTGTTCAAATGTGAAACTATTAGAACAGACCTTCTACCTTTCCTGTCTTGGTGTCGACATCAACACGTCTGAAAGCCGGGTTGGATCCGGTTCCAGGCATAAGGCTGATGGCTCCTGCCACAGGAACAATAAAACCGGCACCACCGTAAGTAAGTACTTCACGGACCTGCAGGCGCCAGTCTTTCGGGCAACCCTTCAGAGCAGGATTATCAGAGAGGGACAGGTGGGTTTTCACCATACAAAGGCCGAGCTGGGAGAGTTCCGGGTCCTTTTCAATCCTGTCCAGTGCCTTCAGTGCCGCGCCGGAGAAGTCAACCCCGTCTGCTCCATACACTTCCTTTGCAACCAGTTCTATTCTTTCCCGAACAGGCATGTCAAGTTCATAAAGGAACTTGAATTCAGTTTTTTCCTCACATGCTTCTACAACGGCATCTGCGAATTCAAGAGCGCCGTCACCACCCTGTTCCCAATGACGGGAGAGTGCAACCTTGGCGCCTGTGGCTTCAGAAAGTTCACGAACCTTGGCAATTTCCGCATCGGTGTCTGTATAGAAAGCATTAATACATACTACCGGGCTGATGCCTGCTTTTTTCACATTATTAATATGGTGGATCAGGTTTCCACATCCTTTTGCTACCCATTCCACATTTTCACCTTCATACTCTTTTGGCATGGGTTTACCCGGTACCGGAACAGGTGCGCCACCATGGCACTTAAGAGCCCGGATAGTAGCAACAACGACTGCACAATCAGGTTTAAGTCCGCTGAAGCGGCATTTTAAATTCCAGAATTTCTCAAAACCGATATCGGCCCCAAAGCCGGATTCCGTTACATGATAATCGGAAAGTTTTAAACCAACCTGATCGGCAATGATTGAACTCTGACCAATGGCGATATTGGCAAAAGGGCCCGCATGGACTATTACGGGTTGACCTTCCAGAGACTGCATCAGGTTTGGATTGAGTGCATCAACCATCCATGCGGTCATGGCACCGGCAACTTCGAGGTCTTCTGTGGTGATGGGTTTCCCCTTTTTGTTATACGCGACAACAATTTTTCCCATGCGTTTACGCATATCTTCAAGACTGGTTGAAATAGAGAGAATTGCCATAACCTCAGAAGAAACAGCAATGGCGAATTTTGATTTCATCATGAAACCGTCTGCTTTTCCGTTTACGCCGTCCATGCCTATGACGATATTGCGCAGTGCCTGACAGCAATAATCAATAATCCATCCCATTTCGACATTGGTTGGATCAATATCAAGTCGCGCCATGTTCGAGAGACGCGCCAGTTGTTCATCAGTATAGTTGCGTTCATGCTGCATCCGTGCGGTGAGGGCAAC
>JAUXBV010000273.1 GCA_030619215.1 Fibrobacterota bacterium
CACTGCAACTAATTTCCCTTGGTTTTTTAATGATTCATTGCATGGTTCCAGCATTTTCACGACTTGTAAACCAGCATGGCCGTCGTTAATTGGAATATTATTATTGTTTATGCATTCGATAAAATATTGACTTTCAAGTTTTAAGGCTTCTGTCGGGTCAACCCGCGGTACCCATACATCGCCGGATCTATAGCTGACAAGCAGTTTATATACACCTTCTCTGCTTTTAACTTCTATACCTTTGTCATATACTTTAATTTTTTCATCCGGATTTATATCGTCCCAAACAAGCATTTTCTTTTCGCCGCCGATTAACGTATTACGTATCTTTACCGGTGAAAGCCAGTTTACGTTAAAATGCGCAATCAGATTGCTTTGGAAATAGACGGCAATATAGGCAATATTTTCCATTTCAGAGACATGCGACTTACCGCATACCACCACAGAGCTCGGTTTTTCATCTATCAAATAATTCATTATTGAAAAATCGTGTGGAGCAAGATCCCAGATAACATTTATATCATGTTGAAAAAGTCCGAGATTTACTCTTGTAGAATCGTAATAATAAATTTTACCCAGTTCATTCTTATATATAATTTCTTTAATCTTTTTCACCGCACCGGTGAATAGGAATGTATGGTCGACCATAATCTTAAGATTCATCTTTTCGGCAAGCTCTATCAGCTCCTCAGCCTGTGCTGTTGTTGCGGTAAAAGGCTTTTCCACGAAAATATGTTTTCCGTTTGCCAGGGCTTTCTTTGCCAGCTCATAATGCGAGGAGACAGGTGTTACAATAGCAACAATATCGATACCTGATGATTCTGTAACATCATTACTGTGCGGAGTAACTTTAATATCCGGGTATATTTTACTGACAGTTAACGTTGCCTTTGGATTTTTATCGCAAACGATGTTCACACTGACATCATCAAGGATGTTAAAGTTTCGTACAATATTTGGCCCCCAGTAGCCATAGCCTATAACACCTATTTTAATCATATAGTGCCACCTTTTTAATAATTTTAGAATTTAGAGAGTTTTGGTAGGTTTTTTATGAAGTTTTATATCAATTAAAGCAATCCTTATTTTTTAATAAGCACCTTTTGCAGCAAAAACCGCCAGCGGCGTTTTACATAGCAGCTTGATATCCAGCAATAAGGACCAGTTTATTATATAATTAATATCCATTCGCACCATTTTTTCGAACGGGGTATTGCTCCGCCCGTCAACCTGCCATACGCCTGTGATACCAGGCTTAACTTCTAAAACGCGACGCTTATGCCAGGTATCATATTCTTCTACTTCGTAAGGTATGGAAGGCCGGGGTCCGACCAAAGACATTTGACCCAATAAAACATTAAGAAATTGCGGTAGCTCATCCAGACTTGACTTCCGTAAAAAATTTCCGATTTTTGTGATCCGGGGATCATCCTTCATTTTATAAACTTTATTGCTGGTGTTCTGATCGTTGTCCTTATTGCAGATGAACTGTTTCATAAAGTTTTTATGTGTCTCATGGTCGTTGTTAACATGCATGGACCTGAATTTAAGAAAGGTGAATTCTCTGCCGTATCTTCCAACCCGTTTTTGCTTGAATAAAACCGGCCCCTTTGAGGTAAGCTTTATCATAACCGAAATAACTATTAAAAAAGGTGAAAACAGTATGATCCCTATGGTGCTTCCGATAACATCAATTATCCTTTTTGAGCTGATGGAGACTTTTTTGGCCGGGTTCTTCATAGTCAATTCTTTATATAATGCTTTATTAATATCTGAGCTCATACATTTCTTTTTTTCCGGAAAGGAAAAACACGATATTCCAACCTTTGCCGCCTGATTTGTATCAAGTATGCTATATAAACTATCCTTTATTTTTGTAATTAAAGATTCTTTCTTTACACCATTTAATTCCGTAAAGATTATCCCAATTTCACGGTTTTGCTTGAACCAGCCTTTTAAATCGATTTCTCTTGTGGAATTGCACAACATCTCCACAATCTTCTTTATTGTTGTATTCTTTCTGCACAGCCTGAACGATTTTCTTTTGACAATTTTTTTAATATCTAAAAGCATAAGCATGAAAGGATCTCCGGAGCGCTCGGTTCTTTTACGCTCCATAATAAGCATTCCCCGGAAGTAGCCTTCCGGATAGAGATTGTATTTCCTGCTGAAAAGGGTATAGGTATCAGTCTCACCGATTTTTTTTGATGGATTTTCCTTGATAAGATTTTCCACCTCAAAACCAAGATGGCTCTGGTTCATATTTATTACCTCTCTTTTTGTATATGATTCATGGGAAAAAGTGTTAATAGTCTGAGTATTATTTTGAAGAAAGATCATTAATACGTTTCTGTATTGAGCTTTTCTCCGCCGGTAATGCAAGCTTGTTTTTTGAGGGATTAATTGCTTTTATAACATCCTGATATGCTCGAAGAGCCCTGTTAGAATCCCCGGTTTTATCATAGGCAGTGGCAAGGTGATAGAGCAATTTAGGTTCCCCGGAGGACTCCCTGTTCTCCTTAAGTAAATTTATACAGTTTTTGAACTTATTGTTCTCAATAAGCACACTGGCATAGGTATCGAGAATGTGAATATCACCTGAAGAGAGCGTATATGCCTTTTTGGCAGTGTGAAGCGCCATCTTTTTATCAGGTGATTTTGAATTGAGGAGAGCCCATGCATAATTATTCAGGAGTAATGCATTTTTTTTCGGATCTTTTTCCAGCTCATGTCCGTATTCCTGAACAATTTTTCCAAATATTACCACAGCTTTGTCATATTCTTCAGAATCAACCAGCAACTGGGCATACTCCAGCATTATTGCAAGGCTTTTCTTCTGCTTAATAAGCTCCTGATACATACTCTCTATCATATCAAACTTACCAAGCTTCATATAAGCCCTTGTTTTAAGTTGCCTGAGCAGATATGGGTCGATACGGCTTTTATTACACTCCTTGATAACCCGGTTATAATCTTCTTTGGCCAGATATACTGTTATTCGCGCTATTTTAAACTGCTTCTCCTGGGGATATTTTTTAATAAGGCCGCTTAATATTTCCAATGCTTTATCCGTGTTGCCGTTTTTTATTGACAGTACTGCCCTTGAATATTGAATACCGGCATCGTCTTTATACTCACTCTCAAGGATTTTCTGCGCCGCTTCGCTCTCTTTCATAAATTTCATTTTAAAGGTAATATCACGAAAAAGCTCCAGGGAGTTTTTTGTAAAACGTTTCTTTTTATGCATGGCATTAATCAAGGAGAAAGCCCCCTCATAATCGCCTGTTTTTGTTAAAGCAGTTGCAGTCTCAATAAGTACTGCCGGGGATAAGAGAAAAACTTCAGGGAGATTTTTATACGCTGAAACAGCTTCTGTGAAATTGCCGGCTATTGCATTTTCGCGCGCAAAAATTAAATCTACGACAGGATGAGCTGTAAGTTGCTCGCGTGCATTCTTGAGTTGTTCAAGAGCATTGCCTGAGTCGGTAATAAAACTGCAGAGCGAAGAATAGTATAAAAGTTCCGCTTTTGACAAAGGAGTTTCTGTTTTTTTGGCTATATGAATAAGGTGTTTTATCTTTTCCGTATCTTTATTGGCACGGTATATATAACCCAGTATCACTCTCGCCTGCCGGTTGAGCCTGGTCTCTTTCACCTCATTTACCGGTTCAATCAGGTCGAAAAGAAGGGGCTCGGCCTCTTCCATTCTTTCTTCCAGAAGAAGAAAACCCGCATGTTCAAGCTGCACCCTGTCATCATAGCAGCCGTACTGTTTAGCGTCATTCAGCAGTTCATCCGCAGCAGTATAGTCATAGTCTAAAGCCAGCAGGTAGGCGAGGGTTATATACCCTTTGCTGTTCAGCTTCTTCTGTTTTCTGCATTCTGTGAGGATAGCGAATGCCTTATCCTTCTCTCCCTTTTTCCCGTAAGCAATGGCCATCTTATTGCATAATTCCGAAGTCTGGTCATCCCGGTACAGTTTTTCCCATATAGCAAGACACGAATCATATTCTTCGAACCGTTGGAATAAGTCGCCGCGCAGCTCCTCGCTTTTTTCCTTATCAGGCAGCTCCTCGAACAAGGATAGGGCGAATTCGACCTTTCCCTTTTTTTCGGTGTGAAAAGAGAGTTTGGTGAGAAAGAGCAGAACCTCGAATGATTTCAGCCCGTTTTCCCATGCTGCCTTTGTATGAATAAAAGCCATGTTGCTGTTTGGTGCTGTCCTTGCCGCTGCCCAGTGATACTGCGGGTTGTCTTTTGACTTGTCCAGAGCCTTTTTGAAATATTTATATGCCATTTTGACATTATTATTTTGGAAATACTCCTTACCCCTGTTAAAAGCCTCTTCAGCAGTAAGTTTTTCGCTGCATTTAATACAGCAGAGGCAAAATATTACTATTCCAAAAATGCCGATATTTTTATACACTGAAGGTATCATCAGAAAGTCCACAACTAGTTTTCATAAGGTTGAAATACGGAAAGGATTACTTATTTTTTTTTAAAAAAAGGAGTTTCCTTTTAAATTGCTGTATTATATATTTTCAATGAAAATGGTTTGATATATTTTATCTCACAGGCGATTTTTTCTATAGCCAGCATTTTTTTATTCATTTAAGCGCTTTTTTTAACAAATATCTAAAATTTGATATATATTAATAAAAAAGGGCCATGATGTATATCATGGTTCCATCGGGGGTGGGAAGGTTGCTCCAGCCTTTGGCGAGCGGGTCAACTCTTTCTCACCTCTTTTTTATTTTATGAACTTCTCTTTACAGAATCTATTTATATCTAAAGTAAATCAGAGGTTTCTTCTACACTTTTTATTACATCACAATATAGCTTTCCCCCGTCGGCGGTACCTACGAGTAGTAGAGCGCATATCTTTACAAATTTTTTTTAATAAAAACCGAATTTTAAATGTATAAAATTATTTGTTTTATCTAATTTGGAATATTTTCATTGTATATGTTATTTATATTGTATCTACAGTGAGTTTGTAACATTCATTGTTAGTTAAAACTTGTTATTTTTTTCCCTAATATAAGAATGTAGTATAATTTCTACCACGCTGCAAATCAATTTATTTATTAAAAAAGGTCGTTTTCCTCTAAATTGCCGTTCCCCAATGGGGAACGGCTTGAAATTATAAGTCATTGATAATTATTAAGTTGTGTCATTTTAATAACGTTTTTTTACAAATATAAAAAATAATTATTTGTAAATTAAAGAAGGCACAATATAGATAGGGGTAAGTTAAGCTTTAAATATTTCTATGGCTTAAAAAAATCAAGGTCATATTATTAATGCAAGGTAAATTACATCTGATTACAATAAAATTATTGATGTTTTTAAATTAGAGTATATTATGACCAAGTGTTACTCGTATAACTATAACATACCTTCAAGTGAGAGTAAAAATACCGATATACCGACTCGGCTTTATTCTCTCCTTTTTACATCTATTTAGACCCCTTTAAATTCTATTTCTTATTTGTATTATCCGGCAGCTCCAAATAATTTTAATTTCTTTAGCACAAAAAATAATATATTAATTTAAATTAACCTACGACATTAATGTCGTAAATG
>JAUXBV010000070.1 GCA_030619215.1 Fibrobacterota bacterium
TATAATTAGAATTGTCTAATGAATAGTGCAGCGAATCAGACCGGCTCTTTTGCTAATAATGATGAAGATATAGCTCTCATCACCAATTTTCTGAAAGGAGACCGGGTATCATTTGACCGGCTGGTATTGAAATATCAGGATCAGATACTCAACCTCTGTGTTCAAACAGTTGGTAACTATGCAGACGGTGAGGATGCTGCACAGGAAACATTTGTGAAAGTTTACAAAAATTTGAATAAATTTAAAGGAGAGGCCCTGTTTTCCACCTGGTTATACAGGATAGCGGTAAATACCTGCAAAAATCGCAGGCGCTCGTGGTGGAACAGGCTGAAACGCACGGCAGTGAGACTCGATAAACCTATAGAAACAGAAGAGGGTGAACATACGTATGAGATAGGCGATACCAGTTTCTCCCCTATCAAGGAGCTGGAGCGCCTGCAAATTGCTGACTGTGTAAAAAAGGCTCTTGATACATTACCGGAAAAACATAAGGAGCTGATAATCTTACGCGATATTCAGGAGCTGAGCTATGAGGAGATCGAGACTGTTCTGGGTATTTCAATAGGCACGGTGAAATCGCGCCTCTCCAGGGCACGCATAGCAATGAAGGAGAAACTGACCAGGATTATGTAGATTTACCCAGTTGATTAAATAATCTACGGGGTGAAAAGGATTATCATGATGTATATAGGGAATAAAAAAACAATGCTCTTTCTTCTTTTAAGAATAATATGAAACTAATGGACAATAATAAAATAAAAGAAATGTTACCGGATTATATTCAGGGTCAACTGAGTAAAGAAGATTCTGTTGCTGTTAAGGAACAGTTGAAAAAATCCGAGCCTTTACGCAGGGAGTATGAAGAGCTCCGCTCCTATTATAATGCTATTAATACGCTGAAGCCGGTAAAAGCACCGGGTAATTTTCTGGACAATATACATGCTCGTATTGCCATACAGCCTCCACTGGTAAAATTTGTCAAAACTGTGTTTCATCCATTGCATATAAAGGTTCCGTTGGAGCTTGCCGGTGTTGCGCTGACAACTGTTTTAGTAATTCTCATTTTTAATCCCTTTAAGTCGGAAACCATACCACCGGTGGTGCTTGATGAGCCGAGTATACAAACGGAAAAACCTTTAATTGAAAGCAAAATTGTTGAAGAAAAAGCGGAAGAGGTGGTTGCGGAGTTACAGGATAAAAAAGTAGAAAAAGAACCACCGCCTGTGAAACAAACACCTGAAGTAGCAAAACCTGAAGATGTTATTAAAGCAAAAAAAATAATCCCAACAACGAAACCGCCGGTTAAAAAACAAGAAGAAGTGCATTACGCTTTAAAAGAGGATATTTCCCCTACCCCACCTTCCGAAGCCACTCAGGGCGCAGCTTCCGCACCTGCAGAATCTCAAACACGGGACGAATTAAAAGCTGAGCTACAGGAAAAAATAGCAAGTCTGAAAAGCACAAAACACGGCCTTTCGAAACCTGCTCCTATTATTGAATTGGCAGAAGAAGAAGTATATGCTGATGAAATCATCGAAAGGTCAGACTCTATTGTACTCAGTAAAAGGCAAATCAAACCTGAGCCTGTTGATATTGGCCTTCTGGCACTTTCTATTGCTAAGAAAGATGAACCAAAAAGAGAATTCTTGGAGTTAAAAAGCAAAAAAACAGAATCCAGGAAGAAAAAAAGATTACGATCTTCTGAAAAAACTACTGCTGTAACTCCAATAAAAGCTGCTCCTGAAGCTGCCGAAGCTGTTCTGCCGGAATCGGAAAACGATATAATTTTCGCACAGGTTCAGAGCACCATAAAAGCAAATAAAGGCGAATTTACACTTCTGCAGGACAAACCGCAAAAACTTGATAAAAGATATTATGTAATCGAGATTTCATCTGAAAACTTTCCCGCGCTGAGAAAAGCATTAGAGAAACAGGGCGTGGTCATAGAAGAGAACTTTTCCTTTGATGAGGAAGAGTCCGAGCTTATTAAGTTTAACCTGATTGTGAGGATTGAATAAATTTTAACTTTTATTATTTATAAGGATAGATATTGGGAATACCCCCTCTATTTAGTCAACAAAAACCGAACCACCTGTTCCTTATGCCCATGTATCTTTATTACAGCAAAATAGTGTCCTGCAGCAAGCCTCATCTTCCTGAGATAAACTTTTCCATTATCAATTGATGAGGAAGAAAGAGTTCTTAATGTTACCCCCGCTGCATTATTTATTACTATGCTTGCAACCCTGTTTTTATTAAGAGGTAAATAGAGCACCCCGTTCTTAACAAAAAAACTGCGAGACAGTTCAGGCTTCTTTATAAACCCGGTTCCAGTGGACCCTTCCAGCAGCGCAGCAACATGTGACACCGTTGCACTGGCTGTCCCGTCTATATAATAACCACCCTCAAGCATGGAGCATAAACGGTCATTGCTGTAGGTTTTTGCAATCTCAAGAGCTGTTTTTGTGAGTTCCGCAAAGCCGTTGTCTGTGATGGCCAGGTTTCCCTTGATGTCATCTATCCTGCTGTCAAATCCCGCGGAGATAAAAACAAAATCCGGCTTAAAAGTTTCAACCTTTGGCATAAGCCTGTCATCCCATTCACGTTTCACATCATCTTCATCCGAGTCTTCGGGCAGATGGATATTGATATTTAGACCGGCGCCGTCGCCTTCACCTGTTAAACTGGGATTACCTGTCTGGGGATAAGCATAATAGTCGTGTGTGGAGCAGAAAAGAACGGAACCATCACGATAAAAAGTATCCTGCGTGGCATTACCGTGATGATAATCCCAGTCAATTATCAATACCTTCTCAATATTAAAAGTTTCCTGTATATACCTGGTTGCAATAGCGACATTATTATAATAGCAGAATCCCTCATCCTGTCCTGTATCATGAGCATGATGCCCGCACGGCCGAATAGCGCAGAATGCATTCCGTACCGTTCCCTCACAAACCGCCTTTGCACCTGCCAGAGCGCCTGCTGCCGCGACCTCGGAAGCAGTACAGGTATTCGGGATTTGCTGAACAGACGAAATATGTGAACTGGTATGAATTTTTCTGATCCAGGGAAGCGGATCATCAAATACGGTAAGGTTGACAACCTCCTGATCAAGCCCGGCATCAGCCATTTTCTCCTGTATTTTTATAAGCCGCTCCGGACATTCCACGTGTCCCGGCTCTATAATATGATTAAGCATTCTCTCATCATACACGTATCCAGTTCCTGCCGGCCTTGCTGTTGAAGCATACACAGGCTTAACAAGAGGCAGCATGCCAAGTGCTATAGCACCCTCCGAAACATTTCCGAGAAATTCCCTTCGCGTTGTCATTTTTCCTCCCATTAAATCCCCTTTTTAAAATTTCAAATCCCAAGTACCAAAAAACAAATAAATGCCAAATTCCAAATCTAAAATTCCATTACTTTAGTCCTTTAGGATTCCATTATTCCAATCCTTCATTGTGACAAAACAAACTTCTGACTTACCGTTTTCCCATCCTGAACAAGTTTTAACAAATAGCAACCCAAGGCCATTACCGCTCCATTCTTATTTTTACCATCCCAAACAGCCGTATGAGCTCCCTGCTCGTTTGCCAATGAGAGATCACGAATATGCGAGCCCTTGACATTGTAAAGCGAAAGTTTTGCTGTTTCCGGATTAATAAGGTAATAATGAATCTTTACCCTGCCGGGCTGTGATATTATTTCAATTCTTTGTGATTTAATTACATGAGTATTGAAATAGCCTGACTTGGTAGGATTTTCAATTGCGCCGACTTTTCGGTTGGCATCGGGATCGCCGGCAGCATAAAAGGTTTTATCGGAATGATCTATATAAATCATTACCGGATTACCAATTGCGCTACCAGTGGAACTGCCTGTGTGCCCGCGGTTTGATAATTCAGTTCTCACAGAAGAGGGTACACTGGTATTCACATAGAGGCTGGCTAATACGGGCCTCGGCTGATGAAAAAATCCAGTCAAATGTTTTGTGTGGAACCGGGGCTTTGTAACCGCGTCTTGTGGCATAAAGTCAAACTCAACAAAATCAAGAAAAAGGTTAAGTGCGGTCTGATCCTGCATGTCGCCGCCTGCAACACTGATGGCAAGAACAGGTTTACCATCCTTGCATACCAGCGTTGGAGTCAAGGTAATACAGGGGCGCTTGCCCGGCTCGATACGATTGGGATGGTTATCCCAGGTGAGAATACTGATCAGCCGGGTTCCGTGGGTAACTCCCGTAGTGCCGCCTGCGCCTGCCTGGCTCCCCCAGCCGCTGGGCGTGCAGGAAACGACATTTCCATACTGATCGGCAACACAAAGGGTAGTCGTCCCCTTTGGCCATTTCAGATTGGGATGGGGGTTTGGATTTCGTGCCTGCATATTCCAGGGGTCGCCGGAAATTATCGTATCCGATGCCCTGTTCATCTTTATAATAGGTCTGCGTAAGTCAGCATACTCATCTGAAAGCAGATTATCCAGGGGAACTTCGGAAAATTCGGGGTCTGCTAAATATTCATCACGGTCAGCAAATGACAATTTCATTGCTTCAGCAATCACGTGAATATAGTCAGCAGACAGGTGTCCCATACTTTGTAAATCGTATGTTTTCAATAATTGCAGTGTCTGGAGAAGAACTGCTCCCTGTGTCCAGGTGTCACATTTGTATACCGTGTAACCTTTATAATCAATAGAAATCGGATCTTCAAGATTGGTTACATGCGCTTCAAGATCCGCTTTGCGTAAAAAGCCGCCGTTGTTTCTATACCATGAGTCAAGAGCATCCGCAATTTCGCCGCGGTAGAAACAGTCGGATACAGCCTGTAGTTTCTCCTCACGCGTGCCGGATGCATTTCTCTCCGCATCTCTAAGCGTCCGCAGGGTTGCGGCAAGCTCATCATACCAGGAAGACCCACCAGCGTCAAGAATATCCAGGGCAGGCTCAACAACATCCTCAAATGTCAATACCCCCCACAATTTCATTGCCTGAACACACAGGTCTATAACGGCCGGTACCGCCGCAGTCTTTATATTACCGGATGTATATTGTTCCGGAATTCCGTTCTGTATCAACCAGTCAATTGCACTTTCATCCAGAGGCGCCCTTCCCTGGCCGGACAGGACTTTTACTTCATTCTTGTCTACATCATAATGTATAAAGGGCACTTCTCCACCCATACAAAACATACCGTAATCTTTAATAGCAAGTACCAGTAATGAGGCTGCTGCCGCATCAGCGGCTTTACCCTCCATCCTCAGCATATCAAGGCCGGCATTGACAGAATGGGTCGTAGCTCCTGCTGCAACCGCCCCTCCCCTGCCGGAAGCATACCATTGCGAGAATGTTGAAAAGCATAAAGACAAAACAATTGAAACGACAAATGGTAAGCGTGAAAATAACTTCACCATGACTCCCCCTCTCCCTTTTCGGGATTATTTGTAGAATCTACAAATCAATTAGATTCTCTAAGCCTGAATTATTATCCACCCCCTTTTATAATATAAAATTACTTAAAATTTTAAAAATAAGCATAAAAAAATGAATACATGCATTTAATTTCTAAGTTACTATTATTTATGCTTTTTCTAAGAATTTCCATATTATTTATACGATAACTGCCAAATATTTTTAATTTACATATATTTATTAGAATTTATCCAATATATCCGAAGATTATTCGAATTAAAATAATTCTTTTTTTTGCAATTATTTGAGGGTATGCGTCTACTTTCATCTAATTATGATCTAACACAGGATATTTTTAAAAGATTAATTTGAATGCAGGTTAAAATATTCTTCTTACCTTGTGAAGGATATATCCCCGCAATGACTAGAATATACAAAGGTGATAAGTAAGATTTAGGAGTAAAAAACGGCTGGAATTTTTATCTATTAATAACCCGCAGCCTGCCCGTCTTTCCGCGACTCGGATGCGCCGTAATAAACCTTATTCTTCTCATCCCACATAATAGCCTGGTACCCGCCGTAACCCCCAACATAATAGCGGACCCTATGTTCTTTCTTAACGAGGCTGCGGATAGTTTCATAGGGAATTCCCGATTCGACATTAACCAGTCCCCCATCAGTCATTTCCCCACCCGTTGGCCTGGAGGAGCCGACATGGCGGAGTCTCGGCGCGTCACCGGCTTCCTGCAGGTTCATTCCAAAATCAATAAGGTTGATAATAACCTGCACATGTCCCTGCGGCTGCATTGATCCGCCCATAACGCCGAAGCTGATATAGGGCTTGCCATCTTTGGTAATAAAACCCGGAATTATTGTATGGAAAGGCCGCTTGCCTGGCTGGTATGAATTGAAATGCCCTTTTTTAAGAGTAAAGAGCTCTCCCCTGTTTTGCAGTGCAAAGCCAAGCTGTGGCGGAACCATCCCGGATCCAAATTCCCAGTAGGTACTTTGAATCAAAGAGACCATGTTGCCCTCTTTATCCGCAACGGTCAAATATATTGTATTACCTGATTCTATCTCTCCTGCATCATACGATTTTGCGGCTTTATTCTTGTCAATAAGCTTTCTTCTCTCCTTTGCATACTCTTTCGAAATCAGCGTTTTAACGGGGATTTTATTAAAGGCAGGATCAGCATAAAATTTCGCCCGATCCTCGAATGCAAGCTTTTTAGCCTCTATTAAAAGATGAAGATACTCAGGGCTTCCAAAACCCTTTTTTTTGATGTTATATTTTTCCAGAATATTAAGCATCTGCAGGACTGCAATCCCCTGCCCGTTCGGCGGAAGCTCCCATATGTCATAGCCACGGTAGTTCGTGGATACAGGCTCAACCCATTCAGATTTGTGGGCTGCCAGATCTTCGTATGACAAATACCCTTTATGTTTCTTAACAAATAAATCTATCCCTTTGGCAATCTCTCCTTTATAAAACTCATCCCTTCCATTTTCAGCTATCCTTCCCAGTGTTGCTGCAAGCTTAGGGTTTTTAAAAATTTCTCCCTTTTTCGGAGCCTTGCCATCAATTAAAAAGATCTCTTTAAATCCCGGCTGATCCTCAATGTATGAAACAATGTCCTGCCATATATAGGCAATTATTTCTGTAACAGGGAAACCTTCATCTGCATATTTTATTGCGGGAGCAAGAATTTCATCCATTGGCAGTTTGCCATACTTTTTATGCATCTCAAACCAGCCGTCAACACAACCGGGTACGGAAACAGGCAGAACCCCGTGCGTGGGAATTTTCTTCAATCCTTCTTTCTTGGTAATCTTTAACAAAGCTTTTCGTGTTAACGACTTTGGAGAGCGGCCGCTCGCGTTTAGTCCATAGAGCTTTTTTGTTTTTGCATCCCAGATTATAGCAAATAAATCTCCTCCGACACCACTGCTCATCGGCTCAACAACACCTAAAACGGCATTAGCTGCAATTGCTGCATCAACAGCATTGCCGCCTTTTTTTAACATGTCCAGTGCCGCCTGTGTTGCTAAGGGCTGGCTTGTTGCTGCCATGCCGTTTTGAGCTATCACTTCAGAGCGGGTTGCAAAGCTCTTCCCGGTAAACCTGTCTTGCGCGTAAGTAATACAAACCGATAAAGCAAAAATGAAAATTACTATTTTTCTCATATTTCTCCCTTTTGTTAACCAACAGATGTATATAACAAAATACCTTTTACAGACAGGGATACAAAACCGGTATTATGCAAAATATCTGACTGTTATACTAAAGCACAAGGTGCCGATTTATCGGTATAACATTATGTAAGAGCGGATAGGCCATTATCATGCCCTCCCGCTCAACATACTGCTACATTTCATAGAGTGTGTCATCATGTTCCGGCGGGTTATGGGAGGTAGTGCCGCCTTTTTTCCCGGGCAGCTCAAAAGGCATCTCATCATCACCCATCATATCACCCATTTGCGCTTCAATCTGCTCAGGATCCTCACCAGCTTCCATTCTGCCGAGAGCCTCCTGAAAGTTATCTTTGAATTTCAGCCCTGTCATATCAGAGAATTTCTGCATGAGGCGCGCTGCCTGTCGAGGATCATCCTCGTTCATCTTTTCAGCCTCTCCCATAAGCTTCTGCATTGCGTCCCCCATCTTTGATTCATCTATGGGAAGGTTATCCATAGAATCGTCCGATTCAGATTTGCTGCTTGTGGTAGCAAAGAGAGACGCCTTGCGCTGCAGGATATCTTTTTTACATTTCGGGCATGGCGGGCGTTTCTCCGTGTTGACTTTACGGGATAAAAAGTTGAAAACGGTATTACATTCAGAACAATAAAATTCATATATGGGCATTCTTTGTTTTCCTTTTTCTATGAATATATTAAAAAATAACTTTTCTGACGATAGAATTAAAAAGCTATTTGTTAGTAAATAATATTTCAATAGCTTTCGAAATAAACATCTTATATTGGAATATGGGTTATCACGATCCCGTGAACCGGGAGAAGTATTCGCAATATCATTATCATACAGGGTTTCAATTAAAAATCATAAATAACACGCTTTAACTTAAATTATGTTTGTAAAGTAAAAAGATATAAATATATTTTTATCCCGCTTTTCTTTATTTACATCTAAACATCAAATACATAAATACAAAGAATAATTCAAGGAGTATAGCAGCTTGAAAATAAATAGTACCATCGCAATTTTAGGCGCCGGGAATATAGGCGTTTCAATAGCCAGAGGTCTGATCCAGTCCAGAAGCTTCTCTGCAAAAAACATCACTTTGACAAGAAGAAATATACACCTTCTTGATGAAATGAAAATAAAAGGATTCAGGATTGAAAAAAATAATGCCACTGCTGTAAAGAATTCTGTGATCATAATAATCGCAGTTGAGCCTCAACAGCTTGACACCCTGTTGGAAGAAATAGGCGGCGAGCTTATTCCCGGCAAGCATATTGTCATTTCCGTTATCTCGGGTGTAACTATTAAAAGAATTGCCGGCCGGATTCAAAAAGGTGTTGCCGTGGTCCGTGCCATGCCGAATACTGCTATCGCGGTACAGGAATCAATGACCTGCCTTGCTTCAGAAAAAGCAAATAGCAAAGCGATCAAAATTGCTGAATCCATCTTTAAAACAGTGGGTAAAACGCTTGTCATAGATGAAGAATGCATGACCGCTGCTACCGCACTCGGCGCCTGCGGGATAGCCTTTTTCCTTCGAGCGATAAGGGCAGCTTCACAGGGTGGAATTGAAGTCGGTTTCCATTCAAAGGATGCGATAGAAATTGCGGCCCAGACTGCAAAAGGCGCTGCAACCCTGCTGCTTTGCTCCGAGCATCACCCTGAATATGAGATAGATCGGGTAACGACACCGAGAGGTTGTACGATAGCAGGTTTAAATCAGATGGAGCATGAAGGATTCAGCTCGGCCATGATAAAAGGTATCACTATTTCTGCAGATAAGGCTTCAAAGTTATACATCGATGATAATAGCGGATAAAATCCCGCAATAATAGTGAGTTAAGCAGAAGGCTATGGTAATAGACTTTCTGCTTCTACTCAATATTATCCTATACTTAGGATAATATCAGGTTATTCAAGTATAAAAGCCACAGGACTAATGGAGGGGTGAAATTGTTAATCCCGTGGCTTTCCCAAATTAAAAGGAACATACCGCTTTATATAAAGATTGTTCTTTTGATATGTGAGAGTTTTAAAACTATCGCCTCTTCATAACAGTAAAGAACAACTATTATCATCTGACAACAAGCTTGAGCACTCCTTTAGCAAATACCTTAAAATTAAAAGATCCTTTATTTTAAAATGAAAATATTTCCTTAATACATAAGGTGATTACAAAAATATAGGTCGCTGGATTCCCCCCAAAGGGGACTTTTGCAATTACCTCACATTACAAAAATTAAGGCCCAAGCTGAGATTGGAGATGCTCTTAAATAATGATTCTATCTTTTTTTGAATAAATACCCA
>JAUXBV010000461.1 GCA_030619215.1 Fibrobacterota bacterium
CCTGAATGAGGGCACCTTGCATATTGTTGCTGATTTTGACAAATTGAGATATGTTAACAGCACCGGGTTAGGGATTTTATTGCATTTTAGTAAATCAGCTAAAGAAAAGGGCGGCTGCTTCAAAATTGCCAATATTAATGAAAATGTCTATGAGATTATAGAGATCATTGGTGCAACGACATTGCTTGATCTATATGATGACCTTGATGAAGCAGTTAAGTCGATTTAATACAGCTTTCAGAATCACCGTAGTGTTAACCATTCCAAGGATTAAGAGTAGGGTATGAATAAAAAGAAATTTCTTTGCAGTGCAACTATCGCGGTAATATTAAGTTTATTGTGTTGTTTTTGTTCGAAAAAGAAGGATGAAACCGGAGCTTTTGCCAAAGTGGGGCGGAAGGTTATTTCACAGGAGAATTTTGATTCATTTAAAAGGATGAAACGTTTCTATCCTGCCGGTTTGAGCCATCTGGTTTATCCGGGTGAACGTTCATTTGCCACACTGTGTGTTGAAGCGGAAGCCATTTACCGAAAAGCAGGATCTACCAGGGCAAAGGTTAAAAACAGTAATGACTGGAAATGGAAAAAGAAATTTTTTGTTGCACAGATGTACCTCTTTGAGGTGCTTGATAAAAACCTGGGTTTTCCGGACATAGAAATCGAAGCATATTATAATGAAAATAAAGAAACATTTAAAAAAGTAATAAAGATAAAAGTTTCAAAGGATACAACCGCTTCTGAGGAATCCTCTCCATCCGATTCAACCGATACGACTGCTACAGACAGTAAAGAGGAAGTATATAAGGATTCGACCATATACCGGCCTCTCAATGCAGCACGGGGTGAGATAGCCCAAAAACTTTTCCTGAAAAAATTTCCGCCCGACTCTGCCTTTTATGCCGGCAAAGCTGATTCCACGGGTAAATTTGACAGTGCTGATGTTCATACACAGTGGGTTATGGCGAAACGCAGAAACCTGCCTGATTTTTTCATGAAAAAGGTTTACAAGAAGCGTTATGGCAAAGAGTACCCGGACCCGCTTGTTGTGGATTCAGCAAATGATATCTATGGCGAGGGCAAGATAATCACACCGGAAGATATAGATGTGATTTACGGCTGGCTGACTGATAAGCGCAGAGAGAGTTATAACACACCGGAAAGGCGGCTTTACCTTGTAGGATGGCTTTTAAAGTGGCATATGTTTTCCGAAGAAGCAAAAGAGATAAAATTTGACAAGACAAATAAAGAAGTGCAGTTAATGGTTGACAATGCATGGAAATTTGAGGTTGTAACTAATTATGTGAATGACGTTCTTGTTAAAGAGATAGAAAAGAATATCACTGTTGATACGGCAATGTGTGTTTTTAAGGCATGGGACCGGAGCTACCGGCCTGATGTATATCCGGATTCCACCGTGTTGAATGATGCGATACAACCGTATATAAAACAGAAGACAAATACCGCACTTGAAGAAAAAATTTATAACATCCGTAAAAAAACAGGTGTGCGGTTTCTGCAGTCCGATTTTACCGATAATAAAGTGGAAGACCCTGGTAAGCTGGCGAAAGAGGCAGACTCATTATACGGTGAAGGCAGTTCAAAGGATGCTGAGAAGAAATACAGAGTATTGGTTGACGACTTCCTTTTTACCAGTGAAGGTAAGAATGCCCTGGTTGAGTTGGCAAAGATTTTAACGGAAAAAGAGAAATATGGAGAAGCGATTAATAAATATCGTGAGTTCCTGCAGTTTTCGGATAGCCTGGAAAAAAGGTGTAATATTTTCTTTATGGTCGGCTTTGTTTACAGCGAATACCTGAACAAGCCGGAACCTGCGGAAGTAAATTATAAGTGGATATTGAGAAACACGCCGGATTGTGATCTTGCTGACGATGCGGAATTTATGTGCCTTCACCTTGACGAACCGATGATTGGGGTGGATGAACTGCAGGCTGAAGCTAAACGCCAGGGAAGGAAACCGGAAGATACGGAACCTGTTTCTGAAGTAAAGGAAGAAGCCGGGACCTCCGAATAATTTATTACAATAAATATAGAAAATAATAAGCCGGAGAAAATAAGTTTAAGAATCTCCGGCTTTTTTTATTCAATCCTCATTTAATTGCCAAAGTAATAGTTATTGCTCAATTGATAATTACTAATTTATATCTCAACACTATCACCACTATGGTGATTTATCTCCGGGAAACAGAGCTCCTGGAAATTGCAGTACTTGCAGATATTTGTTGAGGGTGTTTTTGGAAAATTGTCAATGGGAAGCGGTATGTTATTTTTGACATCCGAGCAGAGGGAATACATCTCATCAGTCTGTTCTTTGACTTTCCGGAAAAAATCATTTATGTCGTTTTCTTTCAGCTCAATTTCCAGTTCTTCAAATTCAGGGTGGAGGTAGACGATCTTAGGGAAAATGACTTTCCATGAAATGTCGAAATTGTTGCTTGCTGCTGCAGCATAACCGGTGAGCTGGTTTCTGTGCTTAAACTCGTTTTTCTTACCGGTTTTCCAGTCAAGGATGTATATATAGTCATCCACGGGAAAAAGAAAATCCATCTTGCAGTATGCCTTTAACCCGTCCAGCCGGGTTTCCCCGTATCCGCCCGGTTCAATCATCCAGTTGTCCCTATTGTTAATTGCTTTCATAAAGAGCCAGTTATAGGTAGGGCTGTTGATAAAATTAGTTAAGCATTCAGCCATTTTATTGTCAGCTGATTCCTCATCAATTTTCTCCATCTGATTATAGTAAATCTCTATAAATGTTTTGTGGGAGAAATATTCGTTTGCTTTCTGTTTCGCATACTCAAAGAATTTCTTTTCGTCAATATCGCTGTCGCTTTTTTGAAGGCGCCTGAGAAATGCCTCCATGACATCGTGGATAACATTGCCGATTTCCAGAGGAACCGATGTTAAGGCTTTGAGCTTTTTTATCTTATAGGTGGGAATATCTTTTACATGTTTTGAGTAATAGTTGTAATAATATTGCCTCCTGCATTTGTCGAACAGCTCATATCGCGAGCTTGACCAGCCTAAAATTGGGGTAAAAGAAAATGATTCGTATTTTAAATTCATTATTGCTCCAATGTGTTAAATAAACTCCACTGAATATCATAGAGCATATAGAGGAAGATTGTATATCTGAAGAATGGTAGAAAAGCTCAATTACCAAACTAAAATAACAATAAAAAATTAATTAAGGCAAACAGGCTTGCGGGGAAATAAATTTTTATGGTTGGATTTTTACTTATACTTCTTCCAAAAATTGCTGAACATCATTGCTCATGGCGAGTATGTTGTGCAGATCGATGATATCATCAGGGGATATCCCGGCTCTCAATACCAGTTCCGGTTTCTTTGCCACTAAATTACACTTCGGTTTTTTCAGCAGAGGCAGCATATCTCTTTCAAAGCTTGCGCTGTGATCTATAATTCTTTTCTTTTTAAAAGCCTTATCAAAGATACTGTTAAAGACAGATTGTGTTCTGGGAGCCGCAATTGCTTTCAGCTCCTGTTCGGATAAAATACGAATTTCAGTTTTGGTATACATGAGAGGTGTCCAGCATTCGGGACATTTAAGAACAATAACTGCAGGATTAATTGACAAATAGAGTTCCGACTCTTCCTCACACAGAGGGCATCTTAGCTTAATTGATTTAATCATTTAAATTATCTTTTCAGCTACCGGTTATGAATTTGGTATATTATTCTTTACTACTACATTAATTTTACCCACATTTGGAAAAAATGTCAAGAGTTATGATTTTATGAATA
>JAUXBV010000360.1 GCA_030619215.1 Fibrobacterota bacterium
CTTAACACACTATAACCCTGGAGAAGGTTGCCACGTAAAAGAAAGGGAATTTCTTAAATGCGTATTAAAAAGTATACCGCTTCATCCATGAAAGAGGCTTTACTGAAGATAAAGCAGGATCTGGGCGAAGATGCAATGATCCTGAAAACCTCAAAATTGCCTAAAAAGATGTTCTCATTCGGCGATCAGCCTATCATTGAAGTTACTGCCGCCCTTGATGAAAATGCACAAAAGAAGCCGTCGCAGTTTTCTCCTTTAAAGGTAAGCGACCCTGGGATTTACAGCCATCCGAAACTGCCGAAAAAGCCTCCGCCGGCAATGCCCGCTCCAAGGATTATCAAAAGGGAAGAAATTGTAAAGGTGGCTCCTCCAGCGACCCCCGTGACTTCAGGGCGCACAGGACCAATGACCGACCGGTTTCATTTTCCGGAGTTGCATGAAGATCTCATGGAAATGAAAAAATTGCTGGCGTCAATACTTGCAACGGGTGAATCCACGGCAGCCGGTGGGTTTGCAGGGCCCTGGGCTGTATTGTATAAAAGGCTTATTGACTCTGAAATCAAACAGGATTTTGCCGAGGCTCTCATACACAAATCAAAGAACATAACAGAAGATCCGGATGAAAATATTAATAATAAATTCATATCTGTTCTTAAAGAGAGTTTTCCCGTTTCCGGCCCGCTTGTTTTAAAGAAAGACGCTCCCCTGGTTGTAGCAATGGTTGGCCCCACCGGAGCAGGAAAAACCACGACTATCGCAAAGCTGGCTTCGTACTGTAGCATTTATAAAGAGAACATGGTATCTGTTATCACCGCAGATACCTATCGTATTGCAGCAATAGAGCAAATCAGAGCCTTCGCAGAGATTGTTGACATTGGCCTCCAGGTTATTTTTTCTCCGGAGGAAGCGTATGATGCCCTGGAAGCATGTGAAAACGATGACATTGTTTTTGTTGACACTGCAGGAAGGAGTCAGCGGAACAAGGAGCATATGCGCGAACTTGAAGAATTCCTTGAAGCGCTGAAGCCGGATGAAACACATCTTGTGTTAAGTGCAACAACCAAAGATTCCGATCTTCGTGACACTATAAAACGATATAAGGATTTGAAAATAAACCGTTTACTTTTTACAAAGCTCGATGAAACCGCAAAGCTGGGGAATGTTTTCAACACGGTAAGCGGCGAAGGTATTCCTGTTTCATATCTGACCGTCGGTCAGAGTGTTCCGGAGGACATTGAACTGGCCCAGCCCGGACGTTTTATTAGACGGCTGCTGGAAGGAAGCTCCCTGTGATTGATCAGGCTGAAAAACTCAGACAGATTATGCGGGACCGAAAAACCGGCGCTTCTTCGCAGGGTGTTCGGACGCCGGCAAGGAAAAAGAGTAAAACAGGCTTTTGCCGCAGCATAGCAGTTACAAGTGGTAAAGGGGGAGTGGGTAAATCCAATACAGCTGTTTCTCTGGCCTGCGCGCTGACAACGCTTAATAAAAAGGTACTTATTTTTGACGGTGACCTTGGCCTGGCAAATATACATATTCTTTTAGGTATTGCACCAAAACACAGCCTGTCCCATGTTATTAAAGAAGAATGCACCATTGCTGAAACCTTATGCGAGGGGCCGTGCGGCATCACCATTATTCCCGGCTCTTCAGGATTATTATCAATGGCAAATATAGAACTTAACCGGCTTGAATTACTTATCAGGGAGCTTACAGCACTTGAAGCTGAATATGATTTTCTTTTAATCGATGGGGGAGCGGGCATAGGGCATACAGCTATTCAACTCAGCAGCATGGCTGAATCTACGCTGCTTATGATTACACCGGAGCCCACATCCCTGGCAGACGCCTATTCAGTTTCTAAAATATTGTTTGCAAGAGGCATGGATAAAATTGACGTTCTGGTAAACATGGCTGAAACGGAAAAAGAGGGCATGGAAATATTTGAAAAGCTCCGCTCATTAGTAAAGAATTTCCTCAAGAAAGATTTAACCCTTGCCGGTATCATCCCCTTTGACAAAGCCGTGTCGAGGTACATACGCGCACAAAAGAATATCTTTAACGAGAAAAGGTCGTCCGTAATAGCCAAGAAAATCCAGAATGTTGCAAGAAAGTTATGCGGGATGCAACAGGTAAAAACAGACGGTTTCTTTGCAAGGATTTTTAAGGACGCTGTTGGGAAAGGAGCGGCAAAATAAAATGATTTACTGGATTAAGAAAATTAGCCGTATTATCGCTTTCATTACCTTTTTCATTATATTTTTCTGTGGAATAAACCTCGATGATCCGTTTAACATAAATAATGCGGTTAGTGCTTTTGTCAAGGCATTTTGCGGGGCGGTTCTTCTATGGATAACAGCGTTTGTAATTTGTGATATTATTCTTAAAGGTGCACTGGAGGATATCCCCCGTGAAGAGATAGAAGTACTGGATGGAGGGATCATTCAGAGAATTCATAAAACGAAAACTGAAGATAAAGTAATAGACGGTTCAGAGAAAAATGTAACGGAAGACGAGAAACAAAAGAAAAAAAAGGAAAAGAAAAAAAAGCTAAAAAAGGAGAAATAGGTAGAAATAAATAAACAGACCTTGATTATTTGCTCCGCTAACGCTTCGCTCAACAAGCCGTCGTACTACTTTGCGGTGCTCATTTATTTCAAGGTCAGGCCGGTCAATAACAAAAAAGGTTTTCATAACACAATTTTAATCTTATAATAATAGAGAACGATAATTTTTGAACGAAATATAATTATTTAAAACGAGCCAGCTGATAGGGATAGTTATGTCTAGTCTTGACGAACTGTGGAAAGAGTATAAAAAAACCAATGCCAAGGTTGCAAAGGATAAACTCCTTGTTGAGTATGCGCATCTTGTGAAGTATATCGGTAACAGGATAGCGATAAATTTACCCGCATCTGTTGACAGAGATGATATAGTAAGCTCAGGTATCCTTGGTCTCATTAAGGCAGTGGAAACTTTTGAACCTGAGCGGGGTTTTAAATTCGAAACCTATGCCAGCCACAAGATTCGCGGTGCGATTCTGGACGAATTACGTGCGCTTGACTGGGTTCCACGCTCCGTTCGCCAGAAATCAAAAGACCTGCAGAAAGTTTACGTAAAGCTGGAAAACGAGCTGGGTAGAATTCCCTATGATGATGAGGTCTGTGAAGAACTGAACATCACCATAGAAACATATGAAAATATGCTCTCTGATGTTGCACCTTCAACGATAATTTCCCTGGAAGAGATAATGCCTGACCGGAGCTCTGATTCCAAGGAAATTCGGCTCATTGATACGATAGAAGACCCGGGAAGCGAAAACCCGCTGAGAGCTCTTGGCTTCGCAGAAGTAAAAATGGTTCTTAAGGAAACAATAGAGAATCTTCCTGAGAAAGAAAAACTTGTTGTCGCATTATATCATTTTGAAGAATTAACACTAAAAGAAATTGGGGCAGTACTGGAAATATCAGAATCACGGGTGAGCCAGATTCACTCAAAAGCAATATTAAAACTTCGTTCAAGACTGCTCCAGAAAATGAATGCCTGACCCCGAAAGGAGGGATGCTATGAACGGTGTTAACTTCCAGGCATCCTTTCATAATTTAACGCAGGTAGACCGTGTTCAGCAGGATGAACACCATGCCCCGGTTGTAAAACAGGATCAAAATGCGGAAGAGGCAAAGAAAGAGGCGGCCAGGCGCATAGATATGCCAACCCAACCTGATGAGCCTGAAGGTAAGGTTGTTGATCCGGAAAATAAAAAGGAAAACCCAAACCAGAGGCGTAAAAAAAAGAAAAAAAAGAAAGGAAAACCAAAGCGGCCGCCGGATAGAAGAAGAGATAGTGGCAGGTTCGTTGATTTCAGCGCGTGAACACTGACACTTATAATCGTTCTCGTCATCGGTCAAAGCAAGTGCCACCGGCACTTCGCACCACATCGGCACTTCGCACCATAATGGCACCTCGCCTTCCTCCTTTTCCTCGAAAGATCAATAACAATACGAGGATGAGAAGGAGGAGGACGATAAAAAGCTATGATATTGTTAAACAGGATTACATGGTGGCAATTGCATTATCAGGGATAAAATGGAGCCTATAACTTTTTTGCACTAAAACCGACATCCCATGCCTAAAAAACTTCAACCAGACCCGCTGCGAATACGAAAAATAACCGAAAAGATTATCGGATTACCGACACTGCCTACGGTTATTTCAAAGATGATAGAACTTATTGACAATCCCAAGACATCAGCCATGTCTCTTGCCAACCTTATTTCTACTGACCAGGCCCTTACAGCAAGAATCCTGAAGATGGCAAACTCAGCCTATTATGGTTTTTCGCGTGAAATATATACCGTCAACATGGCAATCGTTGTCATGGGTTTCAACGCGGTAAAGGAGATGGGACTGTCACTATCGGTTTTTGATATGTTTAAGGATCTGAATAACATAAGGAATTTTGATGTAACCGAATACTGGCAACACTCGGTGGGCTGCGGAGTTGCCTCCAAAATGATGGCCAGACGATTTAGATACAGCATAGTGGGAGAAGCATTCGTATCAGGCC
>JAUXBV010000066.1 GCA_030619215.1 Fibrobacterota bacterium
TATAACTATATTATATTCAAAGGGTTAGTATAATTTATGGCAATACTACTTGTCAAGTCTTTTCTTGATTTTTTACTGGTAATTATACCTGTTGTTAACTTTTTAGAGTGAACTCAAGGTTTAAATTTACAAAACTTTTGTACCAATGAAAATAACAATTATCATATTTATTTTTCTGGGAGTAAACATTCTTTCTGCAGCAAGTTTGGATTCTGTAAATAATGACCCGGGAAAAGACAGCCCTGTCATACAGGATACAACCGACTCTTTACAAATATCAATGCCGCAAAAAAAACTGATAGCCGACCCCGATCTTACCTCACCCAAAAAATATAATCCCCTTGTGTCAATGGGGCTCTCGACAATACTACCGGGAGCCGGTCAGATATATTGCAGAAGAAGGGTTAGGGGTTCTCTCTTTTTTGCTACAGAGGTGATTTGGGCGCTTGTTGCAATAAACCGCTATCAGCGCTATAAATATACAATGGCGGACGAGGTTAATGACTTTGCGAAAGAGATCTCACTGAATTATGACGAAATGTTATTATCGATTAACGACCCGGCTGAATATACTTCTTTCTACAATAGATACATTGACTCTCAAATGGGATACGACCTTGCACAGTACAGGCGCAACAACAGCCTCTATGTTACTTACCACTGCATTGGGTGGGCAAGCGGCATTTACCTCTGGAATATCCTGGATGCTCTCGGAAGCAGTAAGCACTTTTATTCAATCAGCCCGAAAAAACCTGCAACGGCTGCATGGCTCTCCGCAATACCGCTTCTTGGCCTCGGCCAGATGTATAACGGCTCCTACGCAAAGGCAGGCCTTATCTGGACCATCCATACTATGTTAGGGTATATGGCCTATAACTACAACGAACTGATGAATGATTGCATCAATAAACGCAACCGGGTTAATTCAACAGAATCTATTACGGATAATATAAAAGCAAAGTATATAAATGAATGGGACCATGAGTATCGCACAGCCTTTAAAAGCAGAAACACCTATTTGTGGTATATGGTCCTGTTCTATTTTTTTGGTATTTTTGGTGCGGCAGTGGACGCCCATCTCCATGACTACAGAATAAAAATCCGGCTGGAACCCCATACGGAAAAAAATGAAAAGTCTGTAAGTCTTAATATGTGTGTTGAGTTCTAATAACTTATATTTTGCTATGGATTTCAAACCTTATTAGTAAGGAAAAATTTATGCCGGTAACATTAAAAGACATTGCTGAGCGTGCAAAGGTCACTGCAGCTACCGTATCAATGGTTATTAACAACAAGCCGAATATATCCGAAGATACCCGTGAAAAGGTTTTAGCAATAGCCAGCGAGTTGAATTATTATCCCAACGCAATTGCGCGCGGCCTCGCAACCAGCAAAGCTAACGCAATTGGTGTAATTGTACCGAACCTTGCATCCTCCTATGTGGTGAGGATCCTCCAGGGAATTAAAAGCACCAACAGGGATATTGATTATACGGTTCAGCTTTTTGATACGATAGGCCAGAAGGAGACGGAGACGCAGCTTTTTCAGCGCCTTGCACGGGAGAGAAGAATCGACGGGGCAATCCTTATTGGCCCGGTCTGCTCGGAAGCGGAGCTTAGGGTGTTTAAGGATGAGCATGTCCCCTGTGTTGTTATCGCACGAAAATGTGACGTACTCAATTCTGTTTATGTCAACAACACCCTCGGATCATATGAGGCAACAGAATACCTTGTTGGAAAAGGGCATCAGAGTATTGCTGGTATCGTCTGTTATAAAAAGAACCTGCCGATGGATGAGCGACTGGACGGTTACAAGCAGTCCCTTTCGTCACACAATATTCCCTTTAACAGTGATCTTGTCTTTGAGGTTGCCGACGATACTATGGAAGAAGGCAAGGCTGTCTTCCAGAAAATCATCGAATCTCCACTTAAGCCTTCCGCCGTGTTTATTCCGGCCGGTGACATGGTGGCAATTGGTATAATAAAAACGGCAATATCCGCCGGCATGAGTGTTCCTGAAGACCTGGCCGTTGTCGGATATGATGACCTTCCCGCCGCGGAGGTTGTTGAGCCGACCCTGACAACCGTCAGGCAGCCAAAGCTTGAAATGGGAGACAATGCAATTGACTTGATAATAGACAAAATTGAGGGCAGGGACTCTGAGATTAAAGACATTGAGCTGCCGACCAAGTTCATCTGTCGCAACTCTGCCTGAAAGTAACAAGAAATTTTAAATGTATAAAATTCAAACCTGGATTGCCAAAAGGGTAATTATAATGAAATCAAGTAAAACCGGATTAACTCTTGTAGAATTAATAGTACTCATTTTTATCCTCAGCATCCTGGTCTCAATTTGCTTTTTAAAATTCTTTAATCTTTCTTCTTAGAACACCACCCCTTTATATTATCCGTATAACTTTTACTATTTACACTGAATATATTTTTAAGTTAACAACAGGGTGCCGGGAATTAGGCACAAATAACACAATTTGACCTAATAATAATATTTATATATATTTAACACCTCTTTTATCAGCAAACTTGGGCCAGTAGCTCAATTGGTAGAGCAACGCCCTTTTAAGGCGTGGGTAGAAGGTTCGATTCCTTCCTGGCTCATTTTTCTCTCCAATAAATCTCCATATTATTTATTTTGAGTTATCTACAATCTTCCATAGAAAGTTTCCTATGTCCATACAACACTTTTCTTTCGAGAATAACCAAAACCTTTTCAGGAACATCAGTGGGCTCTATACCCGGCATGATGCTATTCGTTTTACCGGATGCGCCGGCAGCTATGATGCTTTTTTGATCTGCAACATTTTTCAAACCACGGGCAGTACCGTATTCGTCCTCGCCCCCGATAATAAACAGGCTGAAATTCTTCTGCGTGAATGTTCTTCACTGGTTGGAAAAGACAACGTTTTCCTCTTTCCCTCCCGCGATGCAATTCCCT
The DNA here is from genome assembly GCA_030619215.1 of Fibrobacterota bacterium. Classification (GTDB taxonomy): domain Bacteria; phylum Fibrobacterota; class Chitinivibrionia; order Chitinivibrionales; family JANQEN01; genus JAUXBV01. Next base: position 2,953 of record JAUXBV010000066.1, read on the forward strand.
ACAACATGAGGTCACCATTCGGACCAACGGTTGAAGCCCGTTTCAATGCTCTCTCAATGCTGATAGATGGGGAAAAGAAAATATTTATAGCCCCGGGTGTAACACTCATGCAGAAAATTCTGCCCCAAAAGGAGCTGTTTAACCACATTATCAAACTGCATACAAACGATGAGATAAGCCAGGAAAAACTTGCCTCGTGGCTGAGTGATAACGGATTCAGCAGGGAAACGGTTGTAGAGGATATCGGAACCTTTGCTATACGGGGAGGTATTGTAGATATCTATCCCTTTCTTTCAGAAAACCCGGTTCGGCTAGAATTCTGGGGAGATACCATTGAGTCAATTCGAAAGTTCGATATTTTTAAGCAACGCTCCATTGAAACATGCACCTCGGTTGACATCTTTCCGATGAAAGAGTTCTGCCTCAGTGAAAATCAGGTTGATTTGGCCCTTAAAAAGATCGAAGCCTGCTGCATGCAGAACAATGAAGATATCAACAGCTTCTACAAACTCAAATACGCGTGGAAATCACAAGCTGAGCATGAGGGAATAGAGTGGTTTCTGCACTGGTTTGATCTGCCTCAGGCAACAATTCTCGATTATCTTCCCTCCGATTGCTGGATAGTATGGGATGATATCTTCCACCTAGAGCGGAGATATAAAGAGAGCTATCAAAACTATGAACGTCATCTGGAACGGATTCCTGAGACTTTTTTACCATTCGTCTCCAGACCCGATTCGTTACTGGTGCCGATAAAAAAAATTACACAAAAACTCTCCTCATATAAACGTGTTTTTATCAACACGGATACGGTACCTGAAAATGTTTTCACCCTCCCTCTCTCACTTCAGGAACAACCCTCATTTAACAGCAGCTTAAGGCTGCTTGCCACAGACCTGCATAACAAGGAAGCGGATGGTTATTCAATCAACATTTTTTGTCAAAACAGCGCCCATGCGCAACGCCTTACGGAGCAGCTTGAAGATGAGTGCGGTACTGTAAATTCTGTTATTGGTTATCTGGAAAATGGATTTGTGGATACACAAGACAAAATTGCTCTCTATTCGGAAAATCAGATCTTTAATCGCCCTTGTCGTATTATACAGAGAAAAAAGGCTAAAGGGGCCGTCCAAATTACCAGCCTGGATTCGCTTCTGCCCGGAGACTTCGTTGTACACACAGATCATGGTATTGCCCGGTTCCGTGGTATCGAGCGCATTCAAACAGCAGACACCCAGCAGGACTGCATGGTGCTTATGTATCAGAATAATGCGAAAGTGTATGCGCCGATCGAAGATTTCCATAAGGTTCAGAAATATATTGGAAAAGACTCAACAGCCCCCCCGCTCTCAAAACTGGGTACATCACGGTGGGAAAAACAGAAAGCTAAAGCTCGTGAATCCCTAAGAGAAATGGCGGAAAATCTCATAAAACTTTATGCAAAAAGAGCATATCTTACCGGTATCAAATTTTCAAAGGATTCCGTATGGCAAAAAGAATTTTATGATGCATTTATATATGAGCCGACACCTGACCAGACTTCTGCCTTCGCAGAGGTAATAAAAGATATGGAAACCTCAAAACCCATGGACCGCCTGGTATGCGGCGATGTGGGATTCGGCAAAACAGAGATTGCAATGCGGGCCGCATTTAAGGCAGCCCTGGACGGTTATCAGGTTGCGCTGCTTGCACCTACAACAATACTTGCGGCTCAACACTTTTCAACTTTTAGCGAAAGAATGGCTGACCACCCGATAACTATTGCCGTTTTAAGCAGGTTCCTTAAAACGGGGGAGCAGAAAGAGGTCCTGAAAAATCTTAAAAACGGTACCGTTAATATCGTAATTGGAACGCACCGTATCTTATCCAAAGATGTGGTGTTTAAAAACCTTGGCCTGCTTATCGTGGACGAAGAACAACGGTTCGGCGTCCGCCATAAGGATAAACTGAAAGAGTACCGCTATGGTATTGACGTTCTATCCATGACCGCAACCCCGATACCCCGTACCATGCACATGTCTCTTGTCGGTATACGCGACCTTTCAATAGTGAACACACCTCCCAGAAACCGCCTTCCGATTGAAACACATGTTATGGAGCGCCATGAAGAAATTATCAAAAATGCAATCGAGGACGAGCTTGACAGGGGCGGGCAGGTATATGTGGTAGACAACCGGATAAGAAACCTTCCCGAGCTTCAGGAAACCATCGAACTCTCGGTACCACGCGCCAGAATTATTATTGCCCACGGCCGGATGGATGAAAAAAAATTAGAGATGGTAATGAAGGAATTTATCGCGGGAAAGTATGACGTCCTTCTTTCAACCGCCATTATCGAGAGCGGGCTCGATATTCCAAATGTCAATACGATCATCGTTAACCGTGCTGAAACGCTGGGACTCTCACAGCTCTATCAGCTCAGAGGCAGAGTAGGGAGGTCTTCAGAACAGGCATACGCCTATTTCCTTACCCATTCATTCAAACACATTAAAGAGAATTCCTTAAAACGCCTTCGTGCCCTTGAGCAGTATACCGACCTCGGCTCCGGGTTTCAAATAGCGATGCGCGATCTTGAAATCCGGGGCGCGGGCAATATCCTCGGAACAGACCAGCATGGCACTATTGCAATGGTAGGCTTTGAACTCTACTGCCGGCTGCTTAAGGAAGAAATTGACAGAAGAAAGGGACATATACCGGAGGACGAAAAGAGGGAGGTTAAAATAGATATCCCAATTAGTGCGTATGTACCTGCAGAATATATTGCAGACAGCGCAACCCGAGTTTCCTTTTACCAGGAGTGCTCTGCATGTAAAAAACCGGACGACCTTTCCAACCTTAGGAAAAGCCTTGTTGACCGATTCGGCCCGATACCGCCACCTGTTCAGTCTCTTCTTGGTATAATGGAGCTTAAAATCCTGGGGGAAAATATCGGCCTTGCGCATATTGCTCTTACCGCGGATAACCTCTTGTCAATTTCTTTCCATCATAAAGAAGACAGGCTGGCACAACTGATAAAAAAGATAGTCTCCAGGTCCGACCGGCAATTTGAGGTTGTCTGTAGCACGCCCGTCGTCCTGAAAACAGCCATAACCTCAAAATCGCCTCTTAATAAGCTGCTTGAGGTAAAAGATATTTTTGAAAATCAAATTGCTAAAGCAATCAAATAATATTTATACCTGTTCGTATTCGATGCCGCTGCCGGATATATGGATTTTAACCGAGTAATTATGTATTTTTTTACATTATAAGAAGTAATTTTTCGAAAGGTCGCATTATGAAAAGGAAGACAGGAAAAGTTTATATATATTCTTTTGTCGTCTCTATCCTTCTTTTTACTTTTTTCAGCTGTGAAAAAATTTCAAAGCCGGATAGCCCGATCATCGCCAGGGTCGGCCGTTCAGTTTTAACACTTGACGATTTAAATAAAAGTATCCCGTCTGAATACAGCAGCCGCATTACCCGTGAACAGAGAATAAATTATGTTAAGCAGTGGATTGACACTGAGCTGCTTTACCAGGAAGCTCTGAGGCAAAAAATTGACAAAGAGATAGATATCCGTATGCGCCTTGAAAAAATGAAAAAAGACCTTCTCGGTGCTGAAATGATCAGCCGGAATTCTTTCGGCACAAATAAACAGAAATTCTCCGAAGAGGCAATAAGCAGCTACTATGAGCAGCACAAAGAATCATTCATCCGGGAATCGGATGTTGTAAAATATATTGAAATTATTGTTGACAATGTAAAAACGGGCTGGAAGGTCAGGAACATGATCACCCAAAACAATTTTCTCGAGCTTGCCGCTCAATTCTCCACCATACCGGTTCAGGACCCCAATACCGCCCCCTACATTCCCTTAAACAGCCTGCCCACGGAGATTTCCAGTGTTATCTTCGGCATTCGCATAAATGGAACAACAAGCCCCATTAAGCTCCCTGATGGTGTTCATATCGTCCGTGTTCTTGACAAGCAAAATGCGGGAGACACCTGTCTTGTGGTAGAGATAAAGGATGAAATTGTCAGCGCTCTCTCAACTCAGTCGCAAAAAAAAGACATAGAAAACCTGCTTGCAGATCTCAGGCAGAAAACAGACTTTGAATTTCACTTTGAATTGATAACACAAGGTGACGATAAACAAAATGATTCTGTTGATTCATCTGAAAATATAAAAGACAGCACCATTACTGATTAATAAACCGGGAAAATACAACCATGAGACTATCTTTTCGCTCTTCTGTACTAGCACTTGTTCTCTTTGCTTTCTCTCTCTCTGCCGCAGAGAAACTCGACGGTATCATTGCTGTTGTGGGAGACTCCGCGATTCTCTCATCCGAGCTTGAAGCATATGCATTTCTCCAGATAAACCAGCTTGGACTGCAGCCGGACTCTCTGGAAATGAACATCCTCCGGTATAAACTGCTTAACGAATTAATTGAGGGGAAGGTGCTTCTTGTCCATGCAGAAAAAGACACAAATATAACCGTCTCTAACGATGATTTAGAAGGTGAGTTGAACAATCGAATCAAAATGATACTCAGCCAGAACCGCATCACAATACAGGAATTCGAGAAGTTGCTGGAAAAAGAACAGGGAATAACCCTGAGCAGATTTAAAAAGGAGATACGCCAGCAAATCCGTCAGGAAATGCTAAAACAGAAAGTTCAACAATTTTATATTGCCTCTGAAAATGTAAGCCGAAGCGATATAGAAAAGTTCTATCATGACTTTAAAGACACCCTTCCAACGTATGGAGAAAGCATTCTCCTTTCAAAAATAACTATCAACTTGACACCTTCAGATGAAGTGCGTCAAAAATCATACGCAAAAATTACCTCCCTAAAAGAAAAACTGGATAACGGTGAAGACTTTGCAGAGGTGGCCTCCTTACATTCGGAAGGCCCAAATGCCGCCTCCGGCGGAGACCTGGGATATATTTCAAAGGGAACATTAAGCGAACTGACATTTGAGGAAAAGATCTTCTCATTAAAACCCGGGGAAACGAGTGAACCTTTTGAAACACGGCTGGGTTTCCATATTATCAATGTTCTTGACCGTAAGGATCAAAAGGTACATATACGTCAACTGTTCGTAAATATAACCCCTCCCGAAAAAGAGATTCAGACCATCATAGCTCTTTTCGATTCGATTAAGGCAGATTGCAAATCAAAGAAGTGTTTTGTTAGTGCCGTAAAAAAGTACAGTAAAGATGAAGCTTCAAAGGCGCGCAACGGCAGGCTCCAGTGGCAGTCTTTGGCGGAGCTTGACTCAAAAACAAAAGATTCCTTTGACACCCTTGCTGTTGGCGCCATCGGCTCTCCGGTTAGAAATGAAAACAGCGTTTCATTATATAGAATCGAAAATATTAAAGAAAGCCGGAAACTCACATTATCGGAAGACTGGAATAAAATATCTCAAATTGCCCAGCAATTCTATATTCAGAAAATGCTGTTTGAACTTGTTGACCGCTGGCAAAAAGAACTGTTCATCGATATAAGGTTGTAAACGACCGTTGAGCCATAATACCCTTTATACCGTTCTCGCCCCGCTCTATGATAAAATAATGAACCATGTAAATTATGATCTCTGGTTCACGTTGATTCAGAAGATTGTGTCACAGCATTTCCCCTACGGAAAGCCTTCAATCCTTGAGCTGGGTGGTGGCAGTGGTGTTCTGGCAAAAATGCTTCGAAACGAGGGTTACACCTGTTTGGGCTCCGATTATTCCTTTTCAATGTGCAAAGAGGCATACAAAAAGGGCGTACCGTTCTTTTGTTCAGACGCCTGCCATTTACCCACAAAAAAAACATTCCCCTTTGCAATCTTCCTTTATGATGGCATTAATTACCTTAAAACACTCAATGACTACAAAAATCTGTTTGTAGAAATTTATAATCTTCTTGATACCGATGGATTTTTTCTTTTCGATATTACAACAGAGGTAAACTCATTAAATAACTTTTTAGATATAGTCGATGGCGAGGATTTCGGGGAATCATCTTATATCAGGCACAGCTATTTTGATAAGAAGAAAAAAATTCAGCATAACAATTTTACAGTCTATACAAAATCTTCTATCAACAATTCACTTTATGAAAAGGGATCGGAACATCATATTCAAAAGATATTTTATGCAGAAGAAATTCTCAGTGTTATACCAAAAAACCACTTTACCATTATGGGAGTGTGGGATAACTTTTCCTTTGATAATTATAACAGCCGATCTGAACGGATTCACTTCCTTTTAAAAAAGAAAAGCGAAACATGATTGAATTTTCACATGTAAACAAACGGTTCACCGGCCAGTTTAGCGCGCTAAATGATATCAATCTTTTTATAGATAAAGCCGAGTTTGTCTTTTTAACCGGAGCGAGCGGCGCCGGCAAAACAACCCTGCTTAAACATATTTACATGGAAGAGTCTCCCACCACCGGGCAGGTTTTTGTATGCGGCTATAACTCTAAATATATTCACCGGAGGGAGATTCCAAGGCTCAGAAGAAAACTGGGTATCGTTTTTCAGGATTTCCGGCTCCTGAATGACAGGAATGTATTCGAAAACGTCGCTTTTGCAATACGGGTTATTGGCATAAAGGAGCGGGTAATTAAGCGCAAAGTGTTCGAGGTTTTGGCCCAGACAGGATTATCGCACAAATGCTCATATATGCCCAATCAGCTTTCAGGAGGCGAGCAGCAGCGTCTGTGCATTTCAAGGGCTATTGTTAATGATCCTCTCGTTCTTCTAGCTGACGAGCCGACCGGAAACCTTGATATTGGTGTGTCAATCGAGATTTTCGAGTTACTTAAAAAGATAAACAACAGGGGAACAACGGTTATAATGGCAACACACGATCTTCACTTTATAAAACGGTATCATTACCGGTGCATTACTTTGGATCGTGGATTTCTGATAAAGGGCAGCAACTCCACGGTCAAGCCAAAATTCATTCGATAGGTTCTCACATTTTGTTAACAGAGAGAAATGTATTATTTTCTAATCCAGCGATGCTGGACTTTAGTCTTTTAACCTATTTTGTTTTATATCAAGATAAGATTCTCTACGTCTGATTTACCTACGAAAAACCGCGTGTCCTGCGCTTAAGCAGGGTAGATAATTCAGAAAGAGAATCTAATGTATTATTTTCTAACGTTTTATAGATATTTTGACGAA